>NZ_DLJR01000059.1:0-40887 GCF_002484365.1 Empedobacter sp. UBA7611 | reverse complement strand
AACTTTCGTTAGGATATCCACTTCACCATCTTTATCAATGTAACTTTTGATGTCTAAACTTTCACTCAAATTTGTAAATGATATATCTTTTACGATAACAGGTATTTGAAAAATGTGTGAAAAAACACCAATAAATTTGGCTTTTTTCTTTACATCTCCTAAACTTTCATATAACCCATAAAATAATTCTTCTTTTATTCCTATGAATGTTTTTATATAATTTTTATTTTTTACATCAACATCTTCTATGAATTCATTTATTCCATTTTCTAGAATATTTATTAGTAAAATATTTGTAAAGGGATTATCAATATCCAGAGTTTCTCCAATTTGAGGAATTAATTTTATTGAATTAAATATGTATATCGTGAAACTATCATCATCTTTAGTCCTAGTTTCCTTCATATCAATTAAATATTTTTTTATTTTTAAAAAATCATCTTTTATATTACTAAATTGATTGAAGAAATCTTTATGCTTTGAATTCTGTATTGCCTTTAAATACTCATAATTAAAATAAACCCCTAAGCTTCTGTAAAACTCAATATTCTCAGATAGGTCAAACTCCTCTAAAAGCAATTTTAATAGATTATCAATAACAACAGGAATCTTGTAAGAATTGTATCCCCATTGAGTGGAGAAAACTGTATCTACTAAATCTTTGTTAAAGGTGTATTCTATAGTATCATCACCACCATATACAATATAATTAGCTTCTTTTTCTGATTTATTATGATCGATTATATAAAGATTGTATGTATTCATTATTATATATTTTTTGTAACTTTTGTATTATTGTAAAAATAGTAGTTTAAATATTATTATAGAAAGGCTCAGGACTGTTTTACTATATAAAACCTCTTCTTTATCTCCTGAGCCTGTAATCTACCATAGTAACTTCTTACAAAAATTACAAGTTTACAAGTTTCCCAATATTCTAATCATTCGTTGTAACATTTCTTCTAAATTTTGAATAATATGATTAATAAAAGGTTCTTTATTACGTTCTACTTGTACAGTTTCTAAAGCTGAGTAGTATTTTAACCTGCTATCTTTATCGCCTTTTAAAATTGCAATTGGGAAACCATTTTGTAATAAAATCAAATTCATCAATAATCTTGCAGTACGTCCGTTTCCGTCTATAAAAGGATGTATAGTTACTAAACGTTCGTGCATTTCAGCACTTAGCTCAACTGGGTGCAATTTGTCTTTATTCTCATTGTACCATAAAAACAAACTTTCCATTTCCTTTTGAACTAAATATGGTTGAGGTGGAAGGTGCTTTGCTCCCGAAATCAATACTTGTAAATTTCTATACTTCCCCGCTTGTTTATTATTGATTCCTTGTAGAATTAAATAATGAATTTGTAATAAATTTCTTTCCGTAATTGTTTCATTTTGCTTTGCAAGCTCTTTGATATATTCAATTGCATTTTGATGGTTAACTGCTTCTAAATGCTCATTCAAAGACTTTCCACCAATCGTTAAACCTTTTTCTAGTACAAGAGCTGTTTCTTGTAGTGTCAAAGTGTTTCCCTCTAGCCTATTACTTTCATACGTATATTCAATATCAAGAGCCTTCGTAACTTTATCGCTTTGTAAGTTCATAAGCTGGTTAAGATGTTGTTTTAATTCATCTAAATGTTCAAATCTATTTTTCATAATTTTATTTTCTTTTTGGTTCAAGTTTCGACCTCAACAAATCTGCTTTCTGCTTATCGTTCATCTTAATATATGTTTGTAGGGTTTTAGTTTGTTTGTGTCCTGTACCAAGTTTCAACGTATCTAAATCAACTCCTTTTCCATAATTAAGCGTTACAAAAGTTCTTCTTGCTGTATGGCTACTTATCATCTGCCATCTCACTTTTTTATTGTCACCGTTGTACTGCTTATTGAGTGTTTCGCATAGTTTAGCAACTTCTTTGATATACTCATTGAACTTGACATTAGATATCTTAGGAAGTTTATAACTATACTTTACAAGAATTGTTTTTACAGCTTTCAACAATGGAAGAGTTAATTGCTCATTTGTTTTCTGCTGTCGTATTGCTATGTACTCATCATCAATTATGTTTGAATGATTTATTTTGTTGAGGTCTGAAAATCGTTGACCTGTATAACATGCAACTAAAAATAAGTCTCTTACTTGTTCCAATCTTTTGTTATCAGATAAGTCTAATCTTTCCATTTCATCTATCTCACTTTCACTCAAAGCAATATTATCTACTTCGATATCCTTTGTTAAAAATCTACTATTATGCAAAAATGGATTAACCTTGATACCTAAATTTTCAATAAAATATAAAACTGTTCTCAAAAATTTCATTTTACGATAAACAGTGGTAGGAGCATATTTCTTAGTCTCGATTAAATACTCTACATATTCATTTCTAAACTTCAAATCAATCATCTCAGTATTATAAATACGCTTCTTATCCTTCTGAAAATCTTTGAAGTTTTCTTTGGCTTGTTTATACTTTTGAACTGTGGTATGAGCTGTTGTAGATTTTATAGTCTCAATGTAGTCATCAAAATAATCTAAAATTGTTTTCTTATCAACTTTCTTAAACATTGGATTATTCTGAAAGTATTCCTGTTCAATCAAATTCTTTAATTCTTCCGAGTTTGGTTTTCTTTTGAAGGTTTCAGTAAAGCTATTAAACATTTTATAAGCTACTTTTTCAATTTCGACCAATTCTTTGTTTATAGTTTGATGATTCTTTTCTGAAATGGTTTCCTTAACTTTCAACCTTTCTTTATTCCAAAACTTCGGATTAACCTTCTGTTTAGTTGAGATTTTCATCTGTAGACCATCCCAACGCATGACCAAATAAATAATCGTTTCTGAGCTACTCTTCGGCTCTTTCAATACAAATGTTGTCTTTATCATATATCATTTTTTTAAAATTCCTTTCTATGAGAGGGATTCAAGCTGATATACGAGGGGATGAATTAGGGGATGAAATAGCGTTTTTTTACCTATTTTTATACAATTTCAAAAAGTATGGACATAAAAAAAGCCCTATTTCTGCTGAAATAAGGCTTTTAACTGCTAAATGCTGTTAAAAAAGTGGAGCTGGCGGGATTCGAACCCGCGTCCAAACAAGCAACAAATAAGCTTTCTCCATGCTTAGTTTATTATTAATTTTCGACGAAATCCTGAGAATAAACACTCTGTCATCCGCTTATCATCTAAAATCTCGAAACCTATCCGATGCACTAAGGTTTCTATTCTTACTTTCCCGTGTCCCTGTATCAAACGCCGTAAGTCAAGGCTTTTGAGGGACATTCAGCTTCTATACCTAGTATAGACGTGGCGTATTCTTACTAAAATTCAGAATTATGCAGCTAAAGCGTACTCTTCGTTGCCAGTTAAAAAGTTGAAGTGCCTGATTAAAGTGAGTACACAACCTATCACTGCATGCTTACTTACCCATTGGCCTTGCTGTCAAAACCAGTCAGCCCCATAAAGTAAATTGTCAATAAATAATTGACGGATGCCAAATGTACAAATTTTATACCAAATAGAATTAACTTTTTCTAAACATAATTATTGAACAAATTTGAATAAATTAGAAAAAATTTAATTCACAAAAAATTTTAATAAAATGGGAAACTTAGTTAATGTACCTACATTCAAAGATCATTATGACAATTACATCAATGGTCAATTTACGCCACCTACAAATGGAAAATACTTTGATGTTGTAACGCCACTTACTGGAAAAGTTTTTACAAAAGCTGCGCATTCTTCAGAAGAAGACTTAGTAAAGGCGGTAGATGCTGCTCACGAAGCTTTCAAAAGTTGGAGTCAAACTTCGCCAACGCAACGAAGCATTATTTTGAATAAAATTGCAGATCGAATCGAAGAAAATCTACAAAATGTTGCGGCTGTAGAAACTTACGATAATGGAAAACCAGTTCGTGAAACGTTGAATGCTGATATTCCTTTGGCAATCGATCATTTCAGATATTTTGCTTCGGTAATTCGTGCTGAGGAAGGTTCTATCAACGAATTAGATAAAGATACAGTTTCAATTATTATCCACGAGCCAATTGGTGTTGTTGCGCAAATTATTCCTTGGAACTTCCCAATTTTGATGGCGGTTTGGAAATTAGCTCCTGCGTTAGCTGCTGGAAACTGTGTGGTTTTAAAACCTGCTGAATCTACTCCTATCTCGATTTTATATCTATTCGAATTAATTGGAGATTTATTACCTCCAGGAGTTGTTAACATTGTAAATGGTTTTGGTGGAGAATTAGGTCGCGCATTGGTGACAAATCCTAAAGTATCGAAAGCTGCATTTACAGGATCTACAGCTACAGGACGTTTCGTGATGCAATATGCAACAGAAAATATTATTCCGGTTACCTTAGAATTAGGTGGAAAATCACCAAATGTATTCTTCGAATCTGTAATGGATCATGATGATGATTTCTTAGACAAAGCAATTGAAGGTGCAGTATTATTTGCACTTAATCAAGGTGAAATTTGTACGTGTCCGTCACGATTATTGATTCAAGAATCTATTTATGATAAGTTTATTGCACGAGTTGTAGAACGTGTAAATATGATTAAATCAGGAAATCCTCTTGATCCTGAAACAATGATTGGTGCGCAAGCTTCTCAAATTCAGTATGACAAAATTTTAAGTTATATTAAATTAGGAAAAGAAGAAGGTGCAGAAGTTTTAACTGGTGGAGATGCTAATCATTTAGGTGGAGATATTGAAAATGGATATTACATCAAACCAACATTATTTAAAGGAAATAACAAGATGCGTATTTTCCAAGAAGAGATTTTTGGACCTGTGTTAGCTGTGACAACTTTTAAAGATGAAGCAGAAGCGATTGAGCTTGCTAATGACACAATTTATGGTTTAGGAGCTGGTGTTTGGACGCGTGATGCACATCAATTGTATCAAATTCCACGTGCTATTCAGGCTGGTCGTGTTTGGGTTAATCAATATCATAGTTATCCTGCTGGAGCGCCTTTTGGAGGTTATAAACAATCTGGAATCGGACGTGAGAACCACAAAATGATGTTAGATCATTATCGTCAAACTAAAAATATGTTAGTTTCTTACAGCAAAAAGAAACTTGGATTCTTCTAGTCAAAACATTTAAAAATACTACCATTGATATCTATTTTAATAATAATTTAAAACCATAATATTATGATTCCAAAAACAATGAAAGCGGCGGTTGCACAAGGATATGGACAACCTTTAAAAATTCAAGAAGTTCCAGTAAAAACTCCTGGGCGATATGAAGTTCTCGTAAAAGTAATCGCATGTGGTGTTTGTCATACAGATTTGCATGCAATTGATGGAGATTGGCCTGTAAAAGCTAAAATGCCTTTAATTCCTGGACACGAAGGGGTTGGTATTGTCGTAGCATGTGGACCAGAAGCTCAAGTGAAAGAAGGTGACGCTGTTGGTGTTCCTTGGTTATATAGCGCTTGTGGATGTTGTGATCATTGTATTACTGGATGGGAAACACTTTGCGAAGCTCAACAAAATGGTGGATATAGTGTAGATGGTGGATTTGCTGAATATGTAATTGCAGACTCTAGGTATGTAGGGCATTTAAAATCGAATACAAACTTTCTAGAAATAGCTCCAATTTTATGTGCTGGTGTAACAGTGTATAAAGGATTAAAAGAAACGGATACTAAACCTGGAGAGTGGGTTGCTATTTCTGGAATTGGAGGCTTAGGACATGTTGCTGTACAATACGCAAAAGCAATGGGATTGAAAGTAGCTGCTATAGATGTTGCTGATGACAAACTAGATCTAGCAACAAAACTTGGAGCTGATATAACTGTAAATGCTAAAAATACAGATCCTGGAAAATTTTTGCATAAAGAAGTTGGCGGAATGCATGGAGCTCTAATTACTGCAGTATCTCCAATTGCTTTTAAACAAGGAATTGATGTATTAAGACGTAAAGGAACAATTGCTTTAAACGGATTACCTCCAGGATCATTCGAACTACCTATTTTTGAAACTGTTCTAAAACGAATCACCGTAAGAGGTTCTATTGTTGGAACAAGAAAAGACTTACAAGAAGCATTAGATTTTGCTAACGAAGGTTTGGTAAAAGCTACTGTAACACCAGCTAAATTAGAAGACATTAATGATGTTTTTGACAAAATGAAAAAAGGTCAAATTGATGGTCGAATAGTATTAGATATAGCTAGTACAACTTAAAAAAAAATTTTTCTGTATGAAATCAATTAATCGTATATCTGCATCTGATAAAGCAAAAAAACTTCTAGTTGAATTAAAAGCAAAACATGGCGATTTAATGCTTTATCAAGCGGGAGGTTGCTGTGAAGGAACGCAACCGCAATGTTTCAGAAAAGGAGAATTTTATCTTCGATACAAAGATGTTTGCATAGGAGAAATTGATGGAGTAGAATTTTGGATTGACAAAGATTTGTTCGAATATTGGAAACATGCACATTTCGAATTAGATGTAATTGATGCAATTGGCGCAGGAGGTTTTTCGTTAGAAGTTCCGCTTGGCAAAACATTTAAAGTCAATTATCGAATATTCTCTCAAGAAGAACTTAATCAATTAGACGAAGTCAAAATCAATTTATAAAAGAAAAGCCATTTGCAATGCAAATGGCTTTCTTATTTATGATAGAAATAATTTTATCCTAAAACTTCAATCGCTTTGTTGATACGCGCAATCGTTTCCTCTTTTCCTAAAGTTGCCATAATTACAGGAACATCTGGTCCTTGTAATGCACCAACTAAACTAAGACGTAAAGGCATTCCAATTTTTCCAAATCCAATTTCTTGCGTTGTAACAAATTCTGCCATCGCATCGTGTAAAACTTCTGAAGTAAATTCTGATGAATTTAAAACTTCAACAAATTTTCCTAAAATCTCTTTCGAATCATCTTTCCAAGCTTTTTTAGCTGCTTTTTCATCGTAAGTAGAAGGAGCTATATAAAAGAATTGACCTTGTTCGTAAATATCTTTTACAAAGTTTGCTCTTTCTTTTAACAATTCAACCACTTTTGCGTCTAAAGCTGGATTAGCTTCGATTCCGTTTTCTTTTAAAACTTCTTCGAAAGATGGCAATAATTCTTCAACAGATTTTTGTTGTAAATATTGATGATTAAACCAAGTTGCTTTCTCTGGAGAAAAACGTGCGCCCGATTTCGAAACTTTTTCTAATGAAAATGATTGAGTCAATTCTTCCATTGTAAAAATCTCTTGATCAGTTCCAGAGTTCCATCCCAATAAAGCTAACATATTCAATACTGCATCTGGGAAATAACCTTCTTGTTTGTATCCTTTTGCAATTCCCTCTTCTGTTTTCCATTCCATTGGGAAAACTGGAAATCCGTGTTTGTCTCCATCACGTTTACTTAGTTTTCCTTTTCCTTCTGGTTTCAAGATTAATGGTAAATGTGCGAAACAAGGTGCTTCCCAACCAAATGCATCATACAATAATTCATGTAAAGCCATTGATGGTAACCATTCTTCTCCACGAATTACGTGAGAAATTCCCATCAAATGATCGTCCACAATATTAGCTAAGTGATACGTTGGCATTCCATCAGATTTAAACAAAACTTTATCATCTAAAGTTGATGCATCAATCGTGATTTTTCCACGAATCATATCATTCAATAAAACTGTACGAGAATCATCAATTTTGAAACGAATCACATAAGGCGTTCCATTCTCAATTAAAGCTTTTGTTTCAGCTTCTGTCATTGACAATGAGTTTTTCAACTTTCCTCTTGTCGACCAATTATAAATAAATGTTTCTTTATTTTCGTCTGCTTTTGCACGTGCAGCGTCTAATTCTTCTGCCGTATCAAACGCATAATATGCATTTCCAGAAGCTAATAATTCGTCTACATATTGTTTGTAGATTTCTTTACGCTCTGATTGACGGTAAGAACCTAAATCTCCACCAAAACCAACACCTTCATCAGGAGTTAAGCCTAACCATTTCAACGAATCGATAATATATTGTTCAGCACCTTCCACATAACGTGTTTGGTCTGTATCCTCTATTCTTAATAAGAATTTTCCGTTATTATGTTTTGCGAAAAGATAATTGTATAACGCAGTACGGACTCCTCCGATGTGTAACGCACCTGTTGGACTTGGCGCAAATCTTACACGAACTTCTTTTGCCATTGTATCAAAATTTTTGCAAATTTAAGTCGTTCAATTCTATAATAGATATTTATTTTAAATAATATTCTATTTTTTATCTTCGTAAAACGAAAATTCAACAAAATAAAACCACATAAAAATGAAATTATATACAATAGAAACAGGAAATTTTAAATTAGATGGCGGCGCAATGTTCGGAATTGTACCAAAATCGATTTGGAATAAAACCAATCCTGCTGATGATAGAAATTTAATCGACCTTGCGATGAGATGTCTATTAATCGAAGATGGTAAACGATTAATATTGATTGATACAGGAATCGGAACTAAACAAGATGCAAAATTCTTTGGTTTTTATTATTTATGGGGCGATGCTACTTTGGATAACTCTTTAGCCAAACATGGTTTTCATCGCGATGATATTACAGATATTTTCTTGACGCATTTGCATTTTGATCATTGTGGTGGCGCAATTCAATACAACAAAGAGAAAGATTATTTAGAAGCTTCATTCAAAAACGCAAAATTTTGGTCGAATGCGAATCATTGGGATTGGGCAGTAAATCCAAATCCACGTGAAAAAGCGTCTTTCCTGAAAGAAAATATTTTACCTCTACAAGAAAGTGGACAACTTAATTTGATTGATTTGCCTCAAAATGGATCTATTTTAGAAAATTCTCCACTTGGTTTTGATATTTTATTTGTGGATGGACATACCGAAAAGCAAATGTTACCAATCATTACATATAAAAGCAAAAAAATAGTTTATATCGCAGATTTAATCCCAACTGTAGGGCATATTCCATTAATTTATGTAATTGGGTTTGATACACGACCTTTAATAACAGTTGAAGAAAAAGGAACGTTTTTACAAAAAGCAGTCGAAAATGAATATATTTTGTTTTTTGAACATGACCATGTCAACGAATTAGCTACGTTAAAATTAACAGAAAAAGGGGTTAGATTAGATAAAACCTATTCATTTTCAGAAGTTTTTGATTCAATTTAAAATCAATTTCATAACCGAAATGATTTCACAAATTCAGAAAAATATTTTCATACCTTTGTGTTGTCATTTAAAAAAATTATAGAAGCATGGGATGTGGATCTTGTGGAACTTCTAATGGCCTTCCGAAAGGATGTAACAATAATGGTGCTTGTGGCACTGATGGTTGTGGAAAATTATCAGTTTTTGATTGGTTATCGAATATGCAACTTCCAAATGGACAAGAAAAGTTCAATTTTGTGGAAGTTCGTTTCAAAAACGATCGAAAGTTTTATTATAAAAACGAAAACAACATATCTCTAAATATTGGCGATGTAATCGCTGTTGAAGGAACGCCCGGTCATGATATTGGGGTTGTTACACTTACGGGTGAGCTTGTTAGAATCCAGATGAAAAAAAAGAATCTTTCGTGGACTACGGAAGATGTCAAGAAGGTTTATCGCAAAGCGAACCAAAAAGATATAGAAACTTGGGTAGAGTTTCGTGATAGAGAAAAACAAACAATGGTTGATTCTCGAATTATGGCGAAAAACCTTAATTTGGAAATGAAAATTTGTGATGTTGAGTACCAAGGAGATGGAGCGAAAGTTACATTTTATTATACAGCAGAAGGACGTGTCGATTTTCGTCAATTAATCAAAGAATACGCAGGTAAATTTGGCGTAAGAATTGAGATGAAACAAATCGGATATCGTCAAGAAGCAGCAAAAGTTGGTGGAATTGGATCTTGTGGACGCGAATTATGTTGTTCTACTTGGTTAACAGATTTCCGCTCTGTGAGCACTGCTGCGGCACGTTATCAACAATTGTCAATTAACTCGCAAAAGTTAGCTGGACAATGTGGTAAATTAAAATGTTGTCTAAATTTTGAATTAGATTCATATTTAGATGCATTAAATAGTTTTCCGTCAATGGAAAGCCGTTTCGAGACTGAAAAAGGTTGGGCACATTGTGTTAAAATCGACGTTTTCAAGAAAGAAATGTGGTTTGCTTATGACAAAGGAGGAATTGTTTGGTACAAATTTTCGGTAAACGATATTCAAGAGTTTTTAGCAATTACTGCAAAAGGTCAAAAAACTGAACCTTTAGAAGATTTAGCTAAAAATGTAGAGGAATCGAAACCAGATTTTGCAGATGTAATTGGTGAAGATTCTTTAGAACGTTTTGAACGTAAAGAAAAAAAGAACAAAAAACGTAAAAGAATTAAGAATAATCAAAATTCTGGAAACGAAAAAGTTGCGGCGAATACTAATAATCTAAAACCTCAGATGGCAAAACAAAAACAGCCTAATGAAGCCAAAGATAAAGCAAATCGTCCTGAAAATAAACAAGGAAAGAATCCAAATCAGTCTAAAAAGAATAATCAAAATAGACCGATCAAAAATTCGAATCCTAATCAGAATCAGCAACTACAAAATCAGCCAAAAGAGAAGCAACAGCCAACTCAGGCAAAAGAGCAACAAGTTCAACCAAATACTGATCAGCAAAAGCCGCAAGGAAATAATCGAAATCGCAATAAACAAAAGCGAAAACCGAATAAACCGAGCAATAATAGCCAACAAAATAATCAAACAAATCAGGCTAATCAGTCAACTCAACAACCAAAAAAACAACCTCAGCAAAATAATCAAAATGCTGAGCAAAAACCGAAAACTAAGGACGAGAATCATACAAATAATTCTCAACCGAATCCAAATAAATCGAAGAATCGAAGTAAAAAAAGATTTAATCGTGGGCCAAAACCAAATGATACGCAACAGTAGTTTGCTTTTTATTTTAGTCTTTTTATTGTTTAGTTGTGAGGCTAAACATTATTATCAAGACACAAAAGATGTGAAAGACGAATGGAAGAGTAATCAACCTCAAACCTTTACGTTTGATGTAAAAGATCCAAAACCTTCGGCTGTTAACATTGGATTTGTGTTAAGAAATAATACGTCGTATGAATATAGTAACTTATATTTGTTCACGAAATTCATCGATCCTAAAGGAAACGAAATGATTGATACCTTACAGTATTACATTGCAAATCCCGATGGAAGCTGGATTGGTAAAGGAATGACAACAAAAGAAATGATGTTGGTTTATCGTGAAAATTTACCAATAAAAGACTCTGGTCGCTATCAACTAAAAGTTTGGCAAGGTATGCGAACAAAAAATTTGAAAGGAATCGAAGACATTAGTTTGATTGTTGATAAAGCTGAATAATACAGAATGGAAAACAATAAAAATCCTAAAACAAGCGCAACTTCTAAAGCAAAAAAGAAGTTCAATAGCTTTTCATTAGCCAAAAAAATAATCGTTACCATTTGGGTACTGTTTTTTTGTGCCGTATTAGGAATTTTCGGAATCTTTTGGGCGACATCTAACGGATGGTTAGGTGAAATTCCCAATGTACGTGATTTAGAAAATCCTGATATTTATGTTTCATCAGAAATTATTTCTTCTGATGGTGTTTTGTTAGATCGTTTCGAAGCAGAACGCAGAACACCAGTTGATTACAAAGATTTACCTCCACATTTGGTTGACGCATTGTTAGCAAAAGAGGATGTTCGTTTCTTTGATCATTCAGGTGTAGATATTAAAGCTGCTTTCCGTGCTATATCTTCAGGTGGTGATTCAGGAGGTGGATCTACAATTACACAGCAGTTAGCAAAACAGTTGTACACAAAAGACCCTTCTTCTAATAAGGTGAAACGTGGTTTACAAAAACTAAAAGAATGGGTAACTTCTGTTCAATTAGAAAAATTGTATACAAAAGAAGAAATCATTGCGATGTACTTCAATAAGTTTGACTTTATCTATGGTGCAAAAGGAATTGAATCTGCTTCTAAAGTTTATTTCAATAAAACAACAAAAGAATTGAACTTGGACGAAGCTGCAACATTAGTTTCTATGTTTCAAAATCCTGTGAAATTCAACCCTATAAAAAATCCTGCATTATCTACAGAAAAAAGAAATCTTGTATTAGAACAAATGATGAAATACAACAAGATTTCTAGAGCAGAGGGTGAGGCTGCTAAAGTCGCTCCTTTAGTTACAGATAAGCAAGATATTATGAAACATGATGAATCACATTCAGCATATTTCAAATCTGCTTTGAGAAAGGAAATTCAGCAATGGATGGTTGATTATGAGAAAGAAACAGGAAAATCTTATAACCTTGAAAAAGATGGTTTAAAAATTTATGTAACGTTAGACTCAAGAATGCAGAATTTAGCTGAAGAAGCGGTTAAAAAACAATTAAAAGTTTTACAAGATCAATTCTTTGGAGAGCAACGTGGACGTAGTTTAGCACCATTTTATAATATTTCTGCTGCAAAAAGAACACAAATCTTTAAGCAAGCAATGGCTCGTACAGATTTGTACAAAAAGATGAAAGCCGAAGGAAAATCTGAAGCTGAAATCGAAACTGTTTTCAATACACCTCGCGACTCTGTTCAGTTCTTTACATGGAACGGAATTCAGTACAAAAAAGGGAAAACATTGATGGATTCAATCGAATATCACAAACATATTTTACAAGCTGGTTTGATGTCAATGGATCCAAAAGATGGAACAATCAAAGCTTGGGTTGGAGGAATCGATTGGAATTATTTCAAATTTGACCACGTAAAACAAGCACGTCGTCAGGTAGGTTCTACGTTCAAACCGTTTGTTTATGCAACAGCGATTAATCAATTAGGATTAACACCTTGTCATACTGTTTCTAATGAGAGAATTCCAGGAAATTGGTCTCCTCGAAATGCTAATGGTAAATATGGTGGATCTCAAGATTTAAGAACTGCATTAGCTTATTCAACAAATATTGTCGCTGCTCGTTTGATTATGCAAACAGGTACAGAACCTGTAATTCAAATGGCTCGTGACCTTGGAGTTGAATCTCCTATCGTAAAAGATCCTACAATTGCATTAGGTTCTGCAGACTTATCATTGTATGAAATGGTTGGTGCGATGAGTGCTTTTGCAAATGGTGGTATTTACATTAAACCTCAATTAATCTTAAGAATAGAAGATAAGCAAGGTAAAGTTATCAAAGATTATACTCCTCAAACACGAGAAGTTGTTAATGAAAACGTAGCGTACACTATGATTGATTTGATGAAAGGTGTTATAGATAGAGGTTCTGGTGCGAGATTAAGAAATCGCTACGGAATGACTGCCGAAATTGCTGGTAAAACAGGTACAACAAACGAAAACTCTGATGGTTGGTTTATGGGATTAACACCAAATTTAGTTACTGGAGTTTGGGTTGGTGCAGAAGACCGATTTGCTCACTTTGCGAGTACAGCCACAGGGCAAGGAGCCAATACAGCTTTACCTATTTGGGCTTACTATATGCAAGGAGTTTACAAAGAAGGAGGAAAATTTGGCGTAACAGCTGGAGATAAATTTGATAAACCTAAGGACATTGAAAAACACTGGGATTGTTCGAATACATACGGATTCCATCAATATGATGAAATGTATGATCCAGGTCCAATTATCGAAGGAAGTGGTAGTGAAAGCGTAGGCGAAAACTATGAAGTTCCTGATGAAGAAGGTCAATAATTAAAATTGATATAAACAAAATAGCCACTCAAAATTGGGTGGCTATTTTTATGATTTATAATTCTTCTTTTTCCTCTTCGTTATCAAACTGATTGTTGTATGCTTCACGTTCTTGTGCCAATTTCTTTTCACGTTGTTTTTTCTTAAAATCTCGAATCGTCATATACGTTAACAACACTACAAGCGCTGCAACCAAAAAATAATTAGCATACGTAAATAAGTTCGTAATTGTATCCGTTACCACCTCATCTGGTGTTACAACAGCTTTTTCTTCCATAGGAAATATTTTAATTATTGATAGAATTCTTTCGGATATTCTACCATTCCATTTATATTTTTCAGCGCATCTTCCACCAACTCAATTGCCATACAATTTTCATCTGGAACATCAAAAGGTAACTGAATATCAAAGTCAGATGCTTTTCTGTAACCAAATTTAGGATAATAAGTTGGATGACCTAACAAAATAATCGATTCAAAACCTAATTCTCTCGCTTTCTTATGCGCAAATTCTATTAAATTACCACCAATTCCATTTCCTTGATAATTAGGTAAAACCGCTACAGGAGCAAGTGCTAAAGAATCGTAAGAAAAATCTGAATGATTAATTTTAATCTTTGTCAATGAGATATAACCAACAGTAAGTCCATTCATTTCAAAAACAATAGACAAATCAGGAACAAAACTATCAGAATTTCGTAATCGTTCTACTAAAAATTGTTCACGATGATCACTATATTCTTCATTTTCAAATGCCTTTTCAATCAATTTAAAAATTTGTTCATAATCGCTTTTCTCCTCTTTCCTAATATTCATGCTCCATCAATTGATTAACCTTATAAAATTAGAAAAAGGTTTTAACAAAACAAACAACAAATCGTATCTTTGTCGCTTATAGATTTTAAGCAAATGAGTCAACCAAAAAGATATACAATAACAGCGGCTTTACCTTATGCTAACGGACCATTGCACATTGGTCACATGGCAGGTGTTTACGTTCCTTCTGATATTTATGCGCGTTTTTTACGAAGAAAAGGAAAAGATGTGGCATTCATTGGAGGTTCTGACGAACATGGTATTCCAATTACAATTCGTGCCAAAAAAGAAGGCGTAACGCCACAAGATATTGTTGATCGTTACCACGAAAATATCAAAAATACATTGGCTAATTTTGGTGTGACGTTCGATATTTATTCTCGTACAACATCAGATAAACACAGAGAAGTTGCGCAAGACTTCTTCAAAACGTTATATGATAATAACAAATTTACAGAAGATGTTACAGAACAATTTTACGACGAAGATGCGCACGAATTTTTAGCGGATCGATACATTCGTGGTGAATGTCCCAAATGTGGAAATCCTGATGCTTACGGCGATCAATGTGAAAAATGTGGCTCAACATTAAGTCCAGAAGAATTGATTAATCCGCGTTCTGCTTTATCTGGAAATACGCCAATCAGAAAAGAAACTAAAAACTGGTATTTGCCATTGGATCAATACCAAGATTTCTTATCAAAATGGATTTTAGAAGGTCACAAAAATGATTGGAAATCGAGTGTTTATGGTCAAGTAAAATCTTGGTTAGACGATGGTTTGAAACCTCGTGCAATGACACGCGATTTGAACTGGGGAATTTCTGTTCCTGTTGATGGAGCTGAAGGAAAAGTAATGTATGTTTGGTTTGATGCGCCGATCGGTTACATTTCTTTCACGCAAGAATGGGCAGAGAAAAACGGTAAAAATTGGAAAGATTATTGGCAAAACGAAGAAACGAAATTGGTTCATTTCATCGGAAAAGACAATATCGTTTTCCACTGTATCATTTTCCCAACAATGATGAAAGCGCATGGCGATTATATTATGCCAGATAATGTTCCTGCAAACGAATTCTTGAATTTAGAAGATGATAAAATCTCAACTTCTCGTAATTGGGCAGTTTGGGCGCACGAATATTTAGAAGATTTCCCAAATCAACAAGATACATTGCGTTATGTGTTGACGGCAAATATGCCTGAAAATAAAGACAATAACTTTACGTGGAAAGATTTCCAAACGAAGAATAATTCTGAATTAGTTGGAATTTTAGGAAACTTTATCAACCGTGTAATGGTGCTTTCTCACAAATATTACGAAGGAATTGTTCCTGCAAAAACAATTGAATTTGAAGAATTAACTGAAATCAAATATTTTGCAAAGCGCATTGGTGATCATTTAGATAAATATGAATTCCGTGCTGCGTTGACAGAATATATGAATTTGGCTCGTCTTGGAAATCAATTTTTACAAGCGCAAGAACCTTGGAAAAAAGGTGATGATCCAGAAGCTGTAAAAGGAATAATGTACGCTGCGACGCAAATTGCTGCTGCATTAGGACAATT
The DNA here is from genome assembly GCF_002484365.1 of Empedobacter sp. UBA7611. Classification (NCBI taxonomy): domain Bacteria; kingdom Pseudomonadati; phylum Bacteroidota; class Flavobacteriia; order Flavobacteriales; family Weeksellaceae; genus Empedobacter; species Empedobacter sp. UBA7611. The sequence continues at coordinate 24,799 of NZ_DLJR01000059.1, read as the reverse complement.
AGGAGAACCATTTATTCCATTCGCTTCTGAAAAAATGTTGGCTATGATGAATGTAGAAAAAATGAGTTGGGATGATTTAGAATCAACAGACGAATTTGTAAAAGCTGGACATCAATTAGGACAATCTGAATTAATTTTTGCAAAAATTGAAGACGAAGCCATCGAAGCACAAATCAATAAATTAAACGAAAGTAAAGTCAAAAATAATATGACAAATCCAAACGCAGAACCTCAAAAAGAATTGATTTCTTTTGATGATTTCCAAAAAATGGATATCCGTATCGGAACTATTTTAGAAGCGAAAAAAGTTGAAAAAGCAGACAAATTATTCGAACTAAAAGTAGATACAGGAATGGACGTTCGTACAATTGTTTCTGGTATTGCAGAACATTTTACGTTAGAAGAAATCGTTGGGAAACAAGCGATGGTTTTAGCAAATTTAGCGCCTCGTAAAATTCGTGGAATCGAATCGAACGGAATGTTATTATTCGCTGATAAAGTAGACGGAAAATTAACGTTTGTAAATCCAGAAGAAGAAACGCCAAACGGTGTTCAAATTGGATAATTTTTATTGTAAAAAGTAAAATGTATTAAGTATAAATGTAAAAGCCACTTCGATGAAGTGGCTTTTTATGTTTAATAATATAATTTTATTTCTAAGGATATTCTGGAAAAGTAAACGAATCGCCTTGATTTGGCTTATTTTTTCGTTGAGTTGGATTATCTTCTTTTGTTATTTGATGCTCATTCAGTTCATGTGCTGCGGTAAACGAAGTAACCATTGTATTCAGCATTTCCGAAGCGGCAGTTGGTGAATTTGGCAACAAAACTAATTTACTTCCAGATTTTTCTCCAATCGCTTGCAATGTATCATAATGTTGCGTCACCACAATTAGCGCAGAAGCTTCTTGTGACGTAATTCCTGCTCCATTCAATACATCTACAGATTCCAATAAACCTTTTGCAATTTCACGACGTTGATCTGCAATACCTTGTCCTTGCAAACGTTTCGATTCTGCCTCTGCTCTTGCTTTTTCTACAATCAAAATACGTGCAGCATCACCTTCATATTGCGCCGCTAATTTTTCACGTTCGGCAGCATTAATACGATTCATCGCATGTTTTACTTGCTCATCTGGATCAATATCGGTTACCAAAGTTTTGACAATTTCGTAACCATATGAATTCATTGCTTCTTGCAATTCACTTTTTACAGCAACCGCAATATCATCTTTCTTCTCAAAAACATCATCTAAACGAAGTTTTGGAACCTCAGCTCGGACAACGTCAAAAACGAAAGAAGTTATTTGCGTATAAGGATTATCTAATTTGTAAAATGCATCATAAACTTGAGTTTTGATGACTTGATATTGAACAGAGACTTTCAATCGAACAAATACATCATCTTTTGTCTTCGTTTCGACAACAACGTCTAATTGTTGAATTTTAAGAGACATTTTTCCAGCAATTCTGTCTACAATCGGAATTTTGAATTGTAATCCTGGATTACGAATACTATTAAATTTCCCGAAACGCTCGATTACAACTGCAGTTTGTTGTTTTACTGTAAAGACGAATAAAAAAAGGAAAATAATTCCAAGAAAAACGATCACGCCTAAATATCCCATAAGTTTTAGTGTTTTGAATTTGTTGGATTAAGATACAAAAAAAATTAGGAATGTTAAGTTATAACATTCCTAATTCGAATTTTGCTTCTTCGCTCATCATATCTCTATCCCAAGGTGGATCGAACGTAATTTCTACATAACATTTCGTTACATATTCTATCTCTTCTACGCGCTGTTCTACCTCTACAGGTAAACTTTCAGCCACGGGACAGTTTGGAGATGTAAGGGTCATGGTAACTTTTACTTCACCATCTGCATTCACCTGTGCATCGTAAACCAATCCCAATTCATATATATCAACTGGAATCTCTGGATCGTAAACTGTTTTGAATTTTTCAACCAATTTTTCTCCTATCGAATCCAATTGTTCTTCTGTTAATGCCATTATTTCAATTCTTAAGAGTACAAATGTACAAATACTTTGCCTTACGTGGAATTTTTCTAAATAACTATTTTTAATGACTTAAAATAAAATAGTTATAATAGAAGAAAATCGCTTCTTTGGAGAACCCAAAAAAGCGATTTACAAACACGAAGAACTTTTTTATAAGAAAAGTTTTTTCTTTATATGGATTTAATTATAGACCTACTGTCCATCCTTTTGCCCAAGTTGGTGTGTCTACACCATTTCCAGCTCCAGTATTGTTAGCTTTTGAATAGAATTTGGTTACATCCACAGCAGCACCTGCAGAAGTTTTTCCACTTGATTCTGTATTAACATTAATAAATTGAACATTTTTAACTAATAAATCTTTTGAAGTCCAACCTAAAGTAACATCATGCTCAATATCGATACCTTTTGCCCAGTTTGCTAAAACAAAATTTTCTAATTGTCCTTTTGTTCCTTGACGTAATTTAATCGCTTGATTTTCACCTTCTCCTACATAATCTTTACCTAAACCAATTAAAGTTACATTCTTAATAATTGGATTTGAGAATGGTGTTAAATTATTGTTACTATCATTATTATCAGCCTCTATACCTCTATTTCCTTTGTTACGACCTTCTTTTCCGTACCAATATTCGTTTGTACCAACCCAACCTTCTGTCCAGTCAAATTGATCATCTTCGTTTTCATTTGATACGATATATTTTGTGTTAACAGTTCCTCCAAAGAACTCAATTCCGTCATCAGAACCAGCATATAATTGAACATATTCTATTTTAGTTCCGTTACCAACACCAAATAAAGAAAGTCCATTAAATTCTTTTTTGTTATTAAAAATTGCACCTGCATACTCGATACGTGTATATGTGATTGTACCAGAATTATCTGTTGCTACATCACCACCATATGTTAACTCAGAAACTTCTGCTGTTGCTGATTTTGCTTTGTTGATTGGTGCTTTACCACATAAAACAATCCCTCCCCAAGATCCTGGAGTTCCTTTTTCTGATGTAAATACAACAGGTTTAGAGGAAGTTCCGTTAGAGAATATTTGTCCTCCTTGTGCTACAGCTATGTATGATGAAGTACCTCCATTGGCAATAATTTTAGTTCCAGCAGGAATTGTAAGTGTTGCTCCTTCATTTACTTGTAAAGCTCCTGTTAGATAATATGTTTTAGATGCATCTAATGTAATTTTATCTCCACTTTTCAACTGACCTTTAAAATCAGCAGGATTCGCAACAAAGCCAGAAGGATTTGTTTCTTCTACTCCATTATCGTCGTTATTACTACAGCTTGTTAATGCTAATGTAGAAAATGCACCTACTAAAAATAGTTTTAAAATTGATTTTTTCATAATTAAATGTTTTATTGTGTTTGTTTTATTTTGTTTTTAAAATTGATAGTTAACAGATAAACCGAAGTTCATTCCTTTTTTATAACTTAATGTTTTTACATCTCCATTCAAATTCTCTTGTACACGGTCTATTGTAGGGTTTAATAAGTTTTTAGCAGAGAAATTAATTCCAATATTTTTATTCAATTTTGAACGTAAAATGAAATCTAATGTGCTAAATCCTTTATCGACTTGATTTCCTCTTGTTTCAGTTCCAAGCGCATAAATACGATCAGAGAAATAGTTATAAGCCACAGTCGCCATTACACTTCCTCCACTTGCCCATTTCTTAGAATAAGATAAATCTGCATTCGTAATAAATTTAGAAGCTCCTGTAAATGCATCTTCTTTATTCGTAAAATTGGTATTGATTCGTTGTCCATTAAACAAAGTTTCGTTATACACTTTCTCATTATCTAACTCTTGATTAGAATACATGTAAGCTCCGTTAAAACCAATTGTTAACTGCTCTGGATTCGATGTTTTGTTATCCAAGATTGCTTTTCTAACCTCTAGTTCTGCACCAATTGCATATCCCCAATCACCTGTATTTGCATAAGAAATATCATTAGATGATGAAGCAATTGTTGTTGTATTGATTGGATCTTGAATATATTTTCCGAAACCACCAAAAGAGATTACTTCTCCATTTTTAGGGAACCATTCCCACTTAATGTCTGCATTGTAATTTGTCGAAGGATACAACATTGGATTTCCTCGGAAAGTTTCTGTTACATCTTCATAAACAAACATGGCAGTTTCTTTGAATTGAGGAAGTGTATATGTTTTAGATGTAGCAAAACGTAAGTTTTGATTATCTGTTAATTTATAACGTAACATCAAACTTGGTAATAATTCGAATTGATCGAATGAGCGTTCTCCTTTAGATAAAGCTGTGTACCAATCAATACTTTGTTTAAGATATTCTGCACGAACGCCCAAAACAGCTGTTAATCGATCTGTAAAATTATATTCTACCTCAGCAAAACCAACTTGAATATCTTTTTGTCCATTATAAGTTTGAGCACGATAGTTTCCTTTTCCATCCTCATCGAACGTAGTAATGGTAAACAATTTATCTTCTCCAAAATTTGATTGATTGAATACTGCGTCTAAATTATTTGGATCAGCTTGAATACCACTTCTTGTAAACTTCATATTAAATTGATTTGCCTCAAAATCTCTTTCTTTATGTCTACCTTGGTAACCAACAGAGATTTTAGCTTTATAATCTTTCAAGTCTCCACCAAAAACGCGATTATATTCTAAGTTTGCCGAAATTTCGTTCTCATTAAGATTTTGGTAATAACGGTTACTTAACGAAGCATCTTGAGTTGCTAAAAAATATTGACCTGTTTGTTTATCCAAACGCATCGTATTTTGCAAACGATCTGGCATATCTTGTTTCACAGTATTGTAAGAAATCCCCCAATGAAACTCAGATTTATCATCCAATCTATGATCTCCTAATAATTGATTCACAAAAACTTGATTCTTTTCGTAAGTTCCTCTACGTATAAATCCTTCATGATTATCATCATTTACTAAATCAATAACAAAACCTCTATACTCTTGTAAACTTTGAGAAGTATTGTTAATAAAAATACTATTTGCTCTTAATCGATTATTTGGATTAAAATCATAATACAAATTCACCATTCCTGTAGTATTCGTATTATAGCTATCTTTAGTATAGTTTTTAAAGTTATTAAAATACGCTCCTTCTGCATTTACAGAAGCCGCTAAACCTTTCTCAATACTTTGCGCTGAGTTATCAAAAGCAGCTGTTGCAAAGAATCCGAATTTTGCTCCGTTTTCAAACTTGTAACTTTTTCCTCCTTTTATATTGAAACCTCCAGCTACAGCAGATTTAGATTGCGGATTGAAACTATTTGTAAAATGATATCCAGTTGTTGCATTTGCTGGAATTTTTGTTTTTTGAAAACCAAACCAATTTGGTCCATCTTGCAAATTGAAGTTTTTATTGGTAATCGCGTTAGAATTCAAATTTAATCCTGTTCCGATTTCTAATAAACCATTTCCTTCATATAATTTTGATGAAATATCAATATTTGCTCCACCAAAATCAGCCATCATTCTTACATTGAATGTTTTGCTCAACGAAATATAATCAATAACGTCTGTTGGAAATAAATCCAATTTAATATTCTTGTTACTAGGATTTTCTGACGGAACTGGTAAACCATTCAATGAAGTATAATTATAACGGTCTCCTAATCCACGTACAAAAACATCTCCTGTACCTTCTTGTTTTGTAACACCAGCCATTTTCGCAACTGCCGAAGCCGCATCACTTACACCTTTACGATCCAATTCTGCTGCACCAATATTCTCTACCATTTTTACAGATTTTTTCTGAATATTAAGTAAAGAAGCTTCTCCAGATTTATCTTTTCTACCTGTTACAACAGCTGTAGATAAATCAATCTTTGTATCTTTTAAATCTTCTGGTTTCAAATACATATTTAATGTATTCGAATCTGATAAATTTTGAGAAACAGATTGATAACCGTCTACTTTAATATCCAGTTGATACGTATCATCTGGAACAGAAATTTCGTAGTGACCTTTATCGTCTGTTTTTGCTTGAATATTTAATCCTTCAACCACAAAAGTTTTTTCAGAAAGTGGTTGGTTTGTTTTTTGATCAAATAAAGTTCCTTCTAATTTAATATTAGTCTGTGCAAAAAGTGCTGCCGAACCTAATAATAAAAGTAAAGTTAAATTGCGTTTCATTGCGATTGTATAATTCGTGTTTGTTTGATGGCAAAGTTGCTGCAATCCAATGAAAAACATTTTTAGAAATTGTAAAGGTTTTGTTAGGTAATTGTTATGAAATTATCGTAACTTTAAATGAATGTTAAGAAATGTTTTTACCTAATTTCTCCTAAAATTTAAGCTTAATTTTACATCGACTAATTTTATTTAGTTATTACAAACAATTATGAAGAACATTAAAATTTTATTAGTTGACGACGAACCAGATATCTTAGAATTCATTGGTTACAACTTAAAAAAAGAAGGTTTTGAAGTAGAAACAGCTCAAAACGGATTAGAAGGTTTGAAACACGCCAAAATTTTTCGCCCAGATTTGATTCTATTAGATGTAATGATGCCACAAATGGACGGAATGGAAATGTGTGCAGAGTTGAGAAAATTAGATTCTTTTCAAGATACTTTGGTCGTTTTTCTTTCTGCTCGTGCCGAAGATTTTTCTCAATTAGCTGGCTATGATGCTGGTGCAAATGATTATATTTTAAAGCCTATCAAACCAAAAGTTTTAATTAGTAAACTAAATGCTTTATTGAAATTAAAACAACCTAACGAAGCGGCAAAAGACGAATTCATCAAATTGAATAATTTCGAGATTAACCGCGAAACCTATAAAGTAAATTACCAAGGACAAGACTTTTTGTTACCTCGAAAAGAATTTGAATTGATTGCTTTATTAGCTTCAAATCCAGAACGTGTTTTCAAACGTGAAGAAATTTTGGAGAAAGTTTGGGGAAATGAAGTTGTAGTTGGCGGACGTACAATTGACGTACATATGCGCAAATTACGCGAAAAATTTGGGAACGATCGTTTCTCTACAATCAAAGGAATTGGATACAAAATAAATGACTAAAAGCTCGTAATGGCTTCAACTTTCAAAGTTCAAAACATCTTTCTATTTGCCTTTCTCAGTACATTATTCTTGGCTTTAGGATTTGTTTTGTTCTCTTTTTTATGGTTTGGAAATATTGATTTTATTCTCCAAGAAAAACTATTTTTCATTAGTTTAATGCTTCTTTTATTGATTGGATTATCAATATTTTATTGGTTTTCTTTAAAAAATCAACGAAGAAAAGATTTTACTGAAATCTCGAAAAATATTCCACAATTTCAATCCAGCACAATGGATTTTGAAGAACTTTCTCAAAAAATTTCTACAATTACAGAAGATCAATCCAAAGAAATTGATGTTTTGAATGAGAGAGAAAATTACAGAAGAGATTTTCTTGGAAATATTTCGCATGAATTAAAAACGCCCCTTTTTTCAGTTCAGGGATATTTATTAACCTTGATTGAAGGTGGAGTTGAAGATGAATCTATTCGCGATAAATACTTAAACCGAATCAATAAATCGGTTGATCGATTGATTTATTTGGTCAAAGATTTGGACATGATTGCAGAGCTTGAACGTGGACGAATCAATATCGAATTTTCAGTTTTCAACTTGACGGCGCTTGTACAAGACGTTATTGATTTATTAGAAATTAAAGCTGAAAAAAATAACATCAAAATTTCTCTAAATTATCCTATTCATCAACCAATAAAAGTTGTAGGTGATATTCAGAAAATTCAACAGGTTTTAATCAATTTGATCGTAAACGCCATCAATTATTCTAATCCAAATACAGAAATTGACATCGATTTTGAAGAATATGATGATAAAATTCAAATCTCAATAAAAGATCAAGGCGTTGGGATAAAACAAGAAGACATTGACCGAATTTTCGAACGTTTTTATCGAATTGATAAATCTCGAAATCGTAACAATGGTGGATCTGGATTAGGTTTGGCAATTGTAAAACATATTTTAGAAGCTCATAAACAGAAAATTTATGTAACAAGTAAAATAGGAAAAGGCTCTACTTTTTCGTTCTATTTACAGAAAGCTTAATACTATTCTCGCTTCGTAAACTTCAAGGTAATGTTGTGTTTAAAAACTTTCAACGTGTCGTTTTTTGCCTCTTTCCACAAAAAATAAGGAGGTTTCAAATTCAATACATTTCCTTTTACAGCCAATGAATCCTCAAAAAGTTCAGCATAAAGAACTGTATCTTTTTTTAAGAATGCTTTGTCTTTATAATCAATCAAATAATAATCACTTCTGACATAAATAGGATCTTTGACACGAAGTGTTGAATCCTTTTTATCAAAATTCCATTTGATATTAATAGGATTAAAACCATCTTCGTACCCCACAAAAATACGTGTTGTATTTACAATATGACGAACAGAAAAAATAAGGACAGTAAAAAAAATAAGGATACCGATATAATATAATATCAATTCTTTTTTCATGGATTTGGTTTAGTTGTTGATTGTTAATGTACAAATATCGCCATTCTATCCTAAAAGATACATAAAAAATGTAAATTTGCATAAATTTAATTTTAATATAACTTCCAATAATGCAATATAATCCGAATGAAATCGAACCAAAATGGCAAAAATTTTGGATTGAAGACAAGACGTTCAAAGCTGAAAATCAATCAGAAAAACCTAAATTTTACGTATTAGACATGTTTCCTTACCCTTCTGGAGCAGGATTACACGTAGGTCATCCACTTGGATACATTGCGTCTGATATTTATTCTCGATACAAAAAATTAAAGGGTTTCAACGTTTTACACCCAATGGGTTACGATTCTTTTGGTTTGCCTGCGGAACAATATGCGATTCAAACTGGTCAACATCCTGCGATTACAACAACAACGAATATCGAAGGTGGTGTTGATAAACAAGGAAATGTAATTGCTGGTTACGAGAACCAAATGAAAAAAATTGGTTTGGGATACGATTGGGACCGTGAAATTAGGACTTCGGAACCTGAATATTATAAATGGACACAATGGATTTTCAATCAATTATTTGATTCATATTATGATAATTCAACCGATAAAGCTGAATCCATTTCAAAATTAGTTGAAACATTCAAAACTGAAGGTAATGCAAATGTAAATGCTGTGGCAGATGATGATATTGAAATCTTTACGGCAGAGCAATGGAATGCCTATTCTGAAAAAGAACAACAAGCAATTTTATTAAAATATCGTTTAACTTTCTTAGCAGAAGCAGAAGTAAACTGGTGTCCAGATTTAGGAACTGTTTTAGCGAATGACGAAGTAATTAACGGATTATCTGAACGTGGAGGATTCCCTGTTGTGCGCAAAAAAATGACACAATGGATGATGCGTATCACGGCTTACGCTGATCGTTTATTAACTGGTTTAGATAAATTAGATTGGCCAGATCCGATCAAAGAATCTCAAAAAAATTGGATTGGTAAATCGCAAGGTGCATCAATCTTTTTTGATGTTGTAGGAAACGATGACAAAATTGAAGTTTTTACTACTCGTCCTGATACTGTTTTTGGTGTTTCTTATGTAACATTAGCGCCAGAGCATCCTTTAGTTTCTCAAATTACAACAGCAGAAAACAAAGCAAAAGTTGATGCTTATGTCGATTATACTTCAAAACGTTCTGAACGTGATCGTTTAGCGGATGCTAAAAATATTACAGGAGAATTTACCGGGGCTTACGCCATTCATCCATTTACAGGAAAACAAATTCCGATTTGGATTGGTGATTACGTATTGGCTTCTTATGGAACTGGAGCTGTAATGGCTGTTCCTGCTGGTGATGAACGTGATTTTGCTTTTGCAAATCATTTCAATTTACCAATTATTAATATTTTCAAAAATCAAGATATTTCTGAAGCTGCTTTTACAGAAAAAGGTAGATTCGAATTACAAGATTCTGATTTCTTAAACGGATTAGATTATAAACAAGCGGTTGCAAAAGCGATTGAAGCTTTAGAAGAAAAAAGTTTTGGACAAGGAAAAACAAACTTCCGTTTACGCGAAGCTGTTTTCTCTCGTCAAAGATATTGGGGAGAACCGGTTCCTGTTTACTTCAAGGACGGGATGCCTTACACAATTCCTACAGAAGCTTTACCAATTATTTTACCTGAAGTGGACGAATATTTACCAACATCTGAAGGTGAGCCACCATTAGGGCGTGCAACAAAATGGGCTTTTGATACAACAACTAATCAAGTTGTAGATAATACTTTAATCAATAACGAAACTATTTTCCCAATAGAACTAAATACAATGCCAGGTTGGGCAGGTTCTTCTTGGTATTGGTTACGTTATATGGATGCAAAAAACGACAACGATTTTGTATCTAAAGAGGCTGTTGATTATTGGCAAAATGTAGATTTATACATGGGTGGATCTGAGCATGCTACTGGTCACTTATTATATTCTCGTTTTTGGCAAAAATTCTTATTCGATAAAGGTTTAGTTCCAACGGATGAGTATGCAAAAAAACTTATCAACCAAGGAATGATTTTGGGAATGACCGCTTATGCATATAGAATTAATGGAACAAATACTTTTGTTTCCAAATCTTTGAAAAATCAGCATGAAACAACTCCAATCCGTATTGATGTTAAGTTGTTAAAAGACGGAGGAGACGAATTAGATACAGAAAAATTCAAAGCGTGGCGCGAAGATTTTGCTAATGCTGAATTTATCTTAGAAGATGGTAAATATATCACAGGACGCGAAGTTGAAAAGATGTCAAAATCATATTACAACGTCTTAAATCCTGATGATATTTGTAATCAATATGGAGCAGATTCATTACGTTTATACGAGATGTTTTTAGGTCCAGTTGAGCAATCTAAACCATGGAATACACAAGGTTTATCTGGCGTTTATTCATTCTTGAAAAAATTCTGGAGATTATATCATTCAGGAGCAGAAGAAACTTTCTTCGTTTCAGAAGATGAACCAACAAAAGAAGAAATGAAAGTGTTGCATCAAACCATCAAAAAAGTGGACGAAGATGTAAACAATTTCTCTTTTAATACATCGGTTTCTACTTTTATGATTGCGGCAAACGAATTAGGAAAATTAAAAACAACTAAACGTGCAATTTTAGAGCCTTTGGCAATTATTATTTCGCCTTATGCACCGCATATTGCAGAAGAATTATGGTCAAAATTAGGACATGAAACGTCAATTGCGCATGCAGATTTCCCTATTTTCGAAGAAAAATGGTTAGTTGCAGATGCAAAAGAATATCCAGTTTCATTCAATGGTAAAATGAAATTCTTGTTAGAATTACCTTTATCGTTGTCAAAAGATGAAATTCAAGAAATTGTAATGAATGACGAACGTACCATCAAACAATTGGGTGATCGTACGCCAAAGAACATCATTATTGTTCCTGGAAAAATCATTAATATCGTTGGATAAAAAAGATTTTAGATACTAGATTTTAGTATTGAGAATATAGATAAAAGCCTCGCAATTAGATTGCGAGGCTTTTACTTTTATTTTGCGTTAGGGATTGTAGTGAAAATCCTTTGCTGAATAGCAAAGATTGTAACGAAAAGCCCGCCCGTAGGGAACGCCCAAAAAATATTAATTAGCCATATTGTCCCTTGTATTTTTTTGTACAGCAATAGCTCCAAAAATTGCCAATAAAAAAGCAAATGCATAGAAACCTTTCTCCGAAGGTAAGATTGTTGCATTCCAAAGACCTATAATTAAAAGTGTGATTGAAGCTATGGTTCCGAACCAACAAATTCCGTAATAAATATCGGTTACAGGGATTTGTTCCAATCGGTCTCGAACCGCTTTTTGTAAAGATACTACAGCGAAAAGTCCAAATAAAAGAACGGTAAAGTAATAACCTTTCTCGTTTAATTCCATTTCGGCGCGCGTCAATCCAATAATATATCCAATCATTCCCGAGCCTAAAGCAATCCAAGAAGCTGCTATAAAAGCATTAGATACTTTTTGTTGTTTCATTTTATGTATTTTAGTAATAGATTAGCTGTAAATATAAAAATAATTTAATCTGATTTACAATAAAGATTATTCTTAACTCAATAAATATGAAATATTTACCAACTTTAGAAACGGAGCGTTTAATAATTCGTCCAATTACGATAGATGATTTGCAGGATTTTTATGAGATGGATTCTCAACCAGAAGTGCATACATTTCTGAAAAATCAACCAATTAAAACGATTGATGGAACAAGAGAAATCATCGAAAACTTATTGATTCAATACAACGAACTTGGACATGGACGAGTGGCTGTTATAGAGAAAGAATCGGGAAAAATGATTGGTTGGACTGGTTTTAAATACATGACCGAAAAAGAAACAATGAACAATCGATTTGATTTCTTAGATTTTGGCTACCGTTACCGAAAAGAAACTTGGGGAAAAGGTTATGCGACAGAAGCTGCGAAAGCTTGCATGGATTTTTATCGTGAAAATATGACTGATTTTAAACTAAATGCCATAACACATACAGAGAATGCAGCATCAAGAAATGTGTTGGAAAAAATCGGTTTCGAAGTCACTGAAACTTTTCATCTGGACATGTGGGATTTGGATTGCTTTTGGTATGAATTGAAGAAATAATTAATCATGAAACATCCTATTATACTTTTATGTACAATTCTTGTTTCGACATGTAGTTTTGCACAAAAAATTTCGACAAATGATTATGAAGTTAAAACAACTTTAGCTGATTTTAATCTGAAAGGAAAGGTTGAAAAAGTGACTTCAACTGCAACAGATGCAAAAGGAAATACCACAACTTTACCTTTTTTGGAGAATGAGTTTTACAATCAAATTTCGTTAGAATTTAATCAAAAAGGATTGTTAATAAAGCGAACAAATTATTTGGATTATCAAGGAAAATTAGCTGTTTATAACTATGTTAATTATGACTACAATAACTCAAATTTTATTGACAAACAGACGAATATAGTTATTAACAATGGTGAAGATCCAAAACGAATTGCTTCAGACAAAACCTTTGTTTATGACAATAAAAATCGGTTGATAAACTTGACCGAAAAGATTGAAGGGAAATCGTCAAAATCTAATTATGAAACGATTTTTAATTATTCGAATAAATTGAATAAAATCACGACAAAAGTGGAAGGTTCTACAATTAGTGAAAATAATTTGACGTATAACAAAAATGGTTTATTGGTTTTGGATGAAATGACTTCTTTTGATGGAAAAAAAGGACGAAAATCGTATTATATTTATGATAAAGAAACGCCTATTTTTCAGGAAGAAATTGCTGGAAATTCGAGCAAAATAATGTTTTTTGAGAATGGAAATATTTCTAAATTACAATCATTTGATGCCAATAAAACGTTAGCCTATCAAGCTGATTTTGATTCGAAAAATGAAATTGTCAACTTTAAAAAACAATCGTTCCGAAATGGACAAACTGTTTTAACTTCTTATCAAGTTTCGTATGAATATGATTCGAAAAACAATTGGATAAAAGCCTCTATTTCAACTAATGGAGAATTGAAATATGTTGTAAAACGAACGATAAATTATTATTAAAACACAAAAGGTTGAGCGTTACTCAACCTTTCTTCACAAATAAATAACACTACACTACTTAAATCATAAAAGTAGGATGTTAAGCTTAAATCGCTTTTGGCGTATATATTTTTCTTAATTCTTTTGTCGCCGCAACCATTTCAATTAAAGCTTTTTCGGTTTCTTCCCAATGACGCGTTTTTAGTCCACAATCAGGATTCACCCATAATTGATCTGCCGGTATAACTTTTGCCGCTTTCTCTATCAAATCAACCATTTCTTCTTTCGACGGAACGCGAGGCGAGTGAATATCATAAACTCCAGGTCCGATATCATTTGGATAATTAAAATCTGAAAAAGCATTTAACAATTCCATTTGACTACGTGAACATTCAATTGTAATAACATCCGCATCTAAATCAGCAATATTTTGAATAATATCGTTGAATTCTGAATAACACATATGCGTATGAATTTGAGTAGAATCATCAACATTACTTGAAGCTAATTTGAATGAATCAACCGCCCATTTCAAATAATTTTGCCATTCATCTTTTCTCAATGGTAAACCTTCTCGAATTGCAGGTTCATCAATCTGAATAATTTTAATTCCAGCTTTTTCTAAATCCGAAACTTCATCACGAATCGCCAATGCAATTTGTTTACACGTCGTAGATCTTGGTTGATCATCTCGAACAAAAGACCATTGCAAAATCGTAACCGGTCCTGTCAACATTCCTTTTACTTTTTGTTCTGTGATAGATTGTGCATATTTCGACCAATAAACCGTCATTGGAACAGGGCGATAAACATCACCAAAAATAATCGGCGGTTTTACACAACGCGTTCCATAACTCTGAACCCAACCATTTTTAGAGAAGACAAATCCTGCTATTTTTTCACCAAAATATTCCACCATATCATTGCGTTCATATTCACCATGCACCAAAACATCAATGCCAATTTCCTCTTGCCATTCTATTGTACGCTTGGTTTCTTGTTTCAATAAAACATCATATTCTTCGGCAGATAATTCTCCTTTTTTATACTTCGCACGCCAACTTCTCACCTCTTGTGTTTGTGGAAAAGAGCCGATTGTTGTCGTAGGAAAAGGTGGAAGATTCAGCACATTTTGTTGCACAATTTTTCGCTGTCCAAAACTATTTGCACGATTATAATCTTCATCTTTTATTGCATTTACTCGTTCTTTTACTTGAGTTTGATGAATTAATAAAGAATTTTTTCTATTATTAATAGAGAATTGATTCGCTTCATATTGTTGAATCAATTTTTCATCATTCGGATTTGAGAAATAATTTTTTAAGAAAGCAACTTCTTCCAATTTTTGCTTAGCAAATGCAAACCAATCTTTGATTGTTGTCGGAAGATTTTTTTCGTTTGTTTCTAAATCTAAATCACAAGGCGAATGTAATAATGAACAAGATGTTGAAATAATAACTCGTTTTTCTCCAATTTTGTTCACAACTTTTTCTATCGTTGAAAGTGATTTTTGAAAATCATTTTTCCAAATATTTCTACCATCAACTAAACCTAAAGAAAGTTTTAATTGAGAAGGAATTTGATTCAATATTTCATCGATTTGATTTTCGTCTCGAACCAAATCAAGATGCAAAATATCAATTGGTAAATTGATTGCTAAAGCTGTATTATCTTTCAATCCATCAAAATAAGTTGCAACCTGAATTGTAAGTTGAGAAAATTCTTTTCTTATTTTTTTGTAAACTTCTTGATAAGCCGTTTTCGATTTTTCTTCTAAATCTAAAGCTAAAAAAGGTTCGTCGAACTGAATTGTATTTGCTCCATGATTGATTAAATCATGAATAATTTCAAAGTAAACTGGCAATAAATTCTGAATTAAGTCAATTCGATCAAATCCTTCTTCTTTTTCTTTTCCTAATAATAAATACGTAATCGGTCCAATTAAAACAGTTTTTGGATTAAAACCTTCTTTTTTAGCAGCGATAAATTCGTTTACAATTGAGTTTGAGAAATATTTAAATTCTTGATTTTTTACAAATTCTGGAACGATATAATGGTAATTGGTATCAAACCATTTTGTCATTTCCATCGCTGTAATATCTAAATTATCTTTTTGATAGCCTCTTGCCATCGCAAAATACAAGTCTAATTCTGAATTCTTTTTATTTAACGCAACCATATTGAAACGTGCTGGAATTGCACCAACTGATAACGTAAAACCTAAAACTTGATCGTAAAAAGAAAAGTCATTACACGGAATTAAATCAATTCCAGCAGCTTGTTGCAAAGCCCAATTTTGTTTGGTAATTATACGGCTTGTTTGCAATAAAGCTTGTAGTTCAATTTTACCTGCCCAATAATTTTCGCAGGCTTTTTTTAGTTCACGGTTAGCGCCAATTCTTGGATAACCTAAAATTTGTGTTTGCATTTTGATTGTTTTTTAATGTTCAAAAACACAAACGCGAGTTGATAAATAGTAAACCTATTTTGACAGACAGACTTCAAATCGCGAAAGTATCATCTTTTGTTTCTATTGGTAATCTGACTTGTAATTTGCATTACTTACAGTTGCGCGACAGCTCGTGATTCTCACACGATTCCCCAATAATTTGTTGTTTATTTCTTTACAAATGTAACAAGACAAAATAAACGATTGTAAAACTCGAAAAAATAAGATTATACCACTTATTATGATTAATTTTACAAAACAAAACACTTAAACAACGATAAAATATCGTGTTGAAAAGAATATTATTTGGATGGAAACATTAGATCAAACCGATTTAGAATTATTAAGAATTCTACAAAAAGATTCGAAATTGACAGTAAAAGCAATTGCTGCTTTAGTTAATTTATCTCCTTCACCCGTTTTTGAACGTATAAAAAGGTTGGAACAACAAGGTTATATCAAAAATTATAGAGCGGTTTTGGATGCAGAAAAGCTGAACAAAGGCTTTATGGTTTTTTGCAGCATCAAGCTAAAACAACATGATCGCACGATTGGGAATAAACTTGTAGAAGATATTTTGTTGATTGATGAAGTGGTGGAATGTTATAATATTTCGGGCGAATATGATTTTATCTTAAAAGTACAAGTTTTGGATATGAAGCAATATCAAGATTTTGTTTTCAATAAATTGGGCGCTTTAGAAAGCATCGGGAGTACGCACAGCTCTTTTGTGATGGCTGAAATAAAAAATACGTACGGAATCAATATTTAATAAAAAACAAAAGGTTGAGCAATGCTCAACCTTTTTTCCACAAATAAATAACACACTACTTTTTGATTACTTTGAAAGTAGAATTGTTAACTTTTATGATGTAAACACCTTTTGGTAAAGAAGAAACATCTAATTGATTTTTCCCTTTTTGAAGTGTTTTCTCTGTCATTTTAGTTCCTGTAATAGCGAAAATTTCAACTTTTGAAGCTTCATTTGTTTCGATAAACAATACATTGTTAACAGGATTTGGATAAACATTAATTGATGATTTATTCAGATCACTTGTTCCTAAAACAGCTGATGAAATCGTGATGTTTTGTGAAACAACTTTTCCATTCGAATTGAAAGAAATTTTGATTTTAGCTGTACCATTTTTTAATGGATTAATTACTAATTCATCTTTTTCATTAATCGAAATTTCAGCTACATCATCATTTTCAATGATTTCTAAATCTTTTACAATCGCTGCTGATAAATTATCTAAATCAGAAACTTTATCTTTCAAATCAATTGTTGTTGCTGTATTGATATGATAAGTCGTCTCTAAATCATTGATAATTGGTGCTGCATTATCTGGAAAAACAGGCATTGAAGGAAACCAATAATACTCACTTAATTTCACAGATTTTTTAAGACTTCCGTTATCAGAAAATCTATGAACAAAATTAATTTGCGAATTAGTTCCCCAACCTGAACCAATAGTAGTTAATACTAGTTCGTTTGTCAATGGATCAATCCTTAAACCTGCTCCATAATATGTTTCCTTTGGTGTCGTATCTTGACCAGGAATTTCTATAAAAGTTTCTTCAAATTTATTATTTGTTACATCGTATTTCACAACATTGATTCCTGATAGAAAATAAATACTATTATCTTGTGTTGAAGAACAAAAAGTACCAGCATTCCAAGCAGAAGGAGTTGGAACTGTTTTCGTAGGAATAGCAATTTCTGTAGTTTCTAAAGTCGTAGGATTTATTTTGACTAATTTTTTAGATAAAGCTCCCCATACATTTCCATCTTTAGATTGCACAACTGAAATAAAACTTCCAGCAATCGTTTGTTTTATTTGATGTGTTTTTGGGTCGATAACTAAAATTCCTCCAGTACTTGAAACAGCAAAAACAAATTTAGATGTACGAATCATATTTCCTACTTGACCAACTTTAGAAGTTCCATCAATCAGAGAACCAATTTTTAAATTCTCAATATCAAAAAGATAAATTCCTTTTGCAGATCCTATATAACCTTTTTTACTATTAATCCCAAGAAAACTTCTACCATCAGCACCAATTGTTTCGAAACTTGCTTTTTTCTGTAATGTTTTCGAATCTGCAACAACTAAACGATTTCCTTGTTTCGAAACAATGTAAAAATTATCACCATAAATTGTTGCAAAAGGAGGCGTAACTCCTAATTCTTCATTGGTATTCACAGTTTTGTAAATATTATAATCGATAGAATAATCTAGATTCATAAAATTAATTGATCCATTTGCTTTACCAAACCAATCTTCATTCACAATAAAAACGCCGTTTGTGTATTCTTTTGTTTGTGCAAAACTTGTTTGAATTGCAGCTATTGTAAAAATCGAAAGTAAAAATTTCTTAATGTATTGTTTTTTTAGAAATCCGAAACCATCATCCAAAAATGACAGCCTCGGATAAAAATATTTAGAATGTTAGATTATTGAATTTTTTCTACTTTTAGTTTATCCATTGTAAAGTATAATGCTGTGTTTGCTCCCCAATCTCCTACATCTGTAGTTTCTAAAAAGAACATTAAATATTTAACTTCTCCTAAAGCAGAAAGATCCACATCTTGCCAATTTGTTGAAATATTATTTATTCCATTTCTAAAATCAACAAAATAATGAGTTACAGGTTTTTCTGTAGTCAATTGTTTATTTGCTGAAACACCATAAATATGAATCGCGAAATAATCTCCTTTTACAAACTTTCTTGCATATGCATCACCATTCAGAATCCCATAATAAGACCAAGGGCTTATTGCTAATTTTACATTTTTTGCTTTGTATTTATTAGCTGTATCAGTAATTTCTACTACACTCGAAAATCTGTCAATCTTAACTTCTTCTCCATATTTCAAAACTTTCTCAGATGGTTTGTGATCAGCGAAAGAGACTAAAAATGGTGTTCCTTGTCCATCTGCACCACCTTTTGCCATTGTACCCCATTGATTATCTAACCAACCGCCTTCTTTATCTATTTGATCAGAATTGTCATTACTATTAGAAACCGTGAATCCCATCCATGTTAAATACTCTGGCCAAGCTGTATGTTTAAACTTGAAAATACCTGAAGTTAATTCAGCGTCTTCTGTATAAGTACCTTCCCAAATTTTTCCTCCGGCTGTAGTAGTTCCTTTTGTTAAATCAAACTTTGATAAATCTAAGGTTTCATATTTTTGTTGATCTACTAATTCAGTATTGTCGTCATCATTATTACAAGAAGTCAATAAAAAGATTGATGATGTAGCAAATAAGAAATTAAAGAATAGTTTCTTTGTAAAATTAAAATTCATTTTATTTAGTTTTGTTATATTATAAATGCAAATCATAAGCTCCTGCAACTTCTGTTGAGATTTCGCCTAACCAACCTGCTTCTTGATTTGTTGCTGTGTAAACTTTGATAAAATCGATTCCCATTAACTTAACTGGATTACCATTTTTATCAACAGCCCAATCGATATCAATGTTTGAATCTTCGCTATTATTTGGTGCATTATCTACATAACCATAAGCCAATTGTTTACCAGTCCAAATACCATTTTTCTCTGTATAATTGCTTTCCAAAAGTGTACCTGAGAATTTTAACTGATCCGAACCAAACCACAATGGATAATATGATTGTTTATGATAAGAATTTTTAGTTTTATAACCTGAATTTCCTTGATTATCTGTCCATTTTACATATTCAGGATTAGGTATTTTATCTTCTTCGGTTGGTTTTTGATAAGAAATACTATAATTTTTTATTGTATTTGGATTCGTGTACTCACTTCCTGCAATTTCGTACCATTCGTCGTCATCTGGTTTTCCGTTTTTATTTTTATCATATGCAACCATCACAATTCCAGGTTCAGAAGATCCAGCAAAACCATTTCCTAAAACTTTAAAATCGCGTTTGTTTGGTTGGTTCATAATCGTATGGTCAAAACCAAATACCACATATCCTCCGTAACCTCCAAGTGTAATCATTGTAGATTTTTCTCCTACTAAAGCCTTAGCAGCTTTGGCTGTCATATCAGCTTGAGTTTCTCCTGTTACATAAGATGGTAAAGCATTTGTGAATTGTCCAACTGCTGGCAAATAATCAAAGACTTGAGAAATATATTTACTGTAAGTAGATAATTCTTGTGTAACATTAACCTTTGTTTTTATCGTTTTAGAAGTTACTCCTGAAGTAATTTCTAATGTTAAATCGTAAGCACCAACTTTATCAGAAACAAAACCTAAGGTTTTCTCATTACCAATAATTTCATTGCCAAGTTTCCATGTATATGTTGCATTTTCGAAACCAGAAACAGTTGGTTCAATTGAAACAATTTTTAAACGTGCTGCATCATAAGATACTTGTAAAGTAGCATTATCAGGATTAGTCTCGATAATGTTTTCATCATCACTACAGCTTTGTATTAAAGCAAAACTTAGTGCGGTTAGTAAGATTTTAGAATATTTCATATGTAAATTTTATTTATAGACAAAAGCAAAGTGAGCAGGAATATTTCCAGCAGCAGTTTTCCATTTAAAAGCACCATTTTTATCAAAACAATAGATGTAACCCATCGAAACATAATTTCCGACATCGGTTAGAAAAAGATCTTTGGTTTGAGGATTTACAGCAATTCCGTAAGGCGTTTCGATTTCATTAATAACAGGATCATTGACCAATGTTTTGTTGATAACTTGTTCTGTTTTGGTATCAATTACACCATAAGTTTTTGTGTATTCGAAAGTTGTGTAACTAAATTCGTTTGAATAATAATAGAGTTTGTTATCAACAATTGTAAAGTTAGAAACAGGAATATCAAATTTCTTTTTGATTTGATGCGTTTTACTATCCAACACATATAAATTTGATGGAACGTTGTAATAATCACCACGAGAAGTCACATATAAATCGCCATCTGCATCTTTTTTTAAACGATGAAGGTTTACTTCAACATCAATTTTATTAGTTTCTTTAAACGTTGATAAATCAATCACAGAAATCGTTTTATCATATTCAGGAACTCGATATCCTCCTGAGTTTGCTACATACAAATTATTCCCAACAACTTCTAATTCTTCTGGCTGATAACCTACGGTCACTTGTCGCGTAACCGATAAATTAATCGTATCTATTTCGACCACTTTTCCCAAAGGCGCTTTCGGATCGATTGTAACAGGACCAGCATACGAAGATGCATAAGCTTTCCCATTTGCAAACGTGATGTAACGACCATTTTCTAAAGGAATTGTTCCCAGATGTTTGGCTGTTCTTACATCCATTACTTCGATAAAATTTGATACGTTGATAACCGCATATAACTTATTTCCATAAATTTTGATATCATTCCCAACATCTCCCAATTCCTTTACCATAGTAGGATTTACGGTTGCATATATGTTTCGATTATAAGTTCCTGTTGTAAAGTCCATATAATCTACCGTAGCCATATTGCTTCCCATATTTCCTTCGTTTAGCAAATAAAAACCAACGACATCTGTTTTTTCGGGATCAGTTACACCTTCTTCTTCTTTCTCAATCAAATAAGTATCTTGTTGACAAGCATAAAAAGTGATTGCTGTTAAAAAACAGACGAATAATTGTTTGAAATTTCTCATAAGTTTGCGCTTAGTATTAGTTTGAATTGTCTTCCTGGCATTGGATAATTTAAAACCACATCATATTGCTGATTCAAAATATTATTTAATTCAAAAGAAACTTTGAACAAATTTTGATTCAACCTAAATTCTTTATGTATTCCTAAATCATTTGTAAACCAAGGATTAAGACGATTTATTTTAATATTATCTTGATGAACATTGTAACGTTCGCCCACATAAATAAAACTGTAATTAAAATTCCATGTTTTATAAGAAGCCGCTAAAACAAAAGAACCACTATGTTTTGGTGTATATGGAATTTGATTTTTGTAGTAACTTTTTTTAGGATTCGAATAATCTAACGCTTGCAAAAAACCATAGTTAAGCATTGGCGAAACCTCTATTTCTCCTAATTGAAATGTTGATCGAATTTTAACATCCAACCCTTTTATTCTGACTTCATCCAAATTGAGCATCGTGAAACGAAACAAACTTCCAGAAGGCGCAGCCACAATTTTATCAGTTACTTCATTGTAAAAAGCATCGGCTTGAATCGTAATATTTTTGAAGAAATTTTGAGATGATTTAGAATAAGTAAAACCAACATTATATTGTGTAGAATATTCTGGTCGAAGATTCGCATAACCAATGTCTGTGTAGTATAAATCGTTGAATGTTGGCATTCTAAAAATACGTTTATAAAACGCTCTGATATTAAAATCGTGAGATTTGAATGGTTGATAATTGGCAATAATTGTTGGCGTCCATATATTTTTATCAGGCGCACTTGTGTTCATTTCTACTGATTCTTTTACAAAAGTTCCCAATAAACTTCCTTGTAAACTCAAACCTCCAAGACGATAAGTTGACGCAAATGCAACAAGATTTGTATGACGAGTAGGAAAAGAAAAATTCTTTAAATCTGCTCCCATATTATTAAACTGATAATCTGTTGCAACATTCACATCCCAATTATCTGTAATCGAATAAAGATTTGTCCAAGAAACATAAAACTCGCGTTGTGTGTACTTATTTTCTGTTTTTACTGTTGAAACTGTATCTGTATAATGAGTGAAATCGTAAGCAAATTTTGCGTTTATCTTCGATTGAAAATTTCTGAATCGTTTCTCATATTTACCTTGAACAAAATAATTTCTATCAACCAAAGTTTGTCCACGTCCATCAAATCGACCACGAACAATTGCCGCAGGAATTCCTCGATCCGAATCATACAAATATCCTTTTACATTCCAATTCGATTGATTTCCTTTTCCGATCAATCCTAATTCCAAACGTTTCGCATCAACTTGTCCATCTCTACGTTTCAAAACTGTATCATAAGCCTTTGTCCCATCTAATTTATTTCGTCGATATCGAAATTTATATTCTCCATTAGACTTAATATATTCTGCACTCAAAACAGCAGATAACCTATCTGTAATTTTTTGTTCTATTCTTGTTGAAGGATTAATTAATTGTATCGAACCTAACTTATAACGAAGCGTGGCATTAGTTTTTTTATCTCCAATGAAAACAGGTTTTTTGGTTTGAAGGTAAATTGCAGAAGCAGAAGCATAATCTTTCGCCGATTGAAAAATATTACTTTTTTGACCATTATATAAAGAAATCACTTCCATATCGTCTAAAGAAAATTTCCCTAAATCGACAATTCCATTCTGTGCATTTCCCAATTGAATTCCATCATAAAAAACTGCAACATGTTGAGATCCCATCCCACGAACATCAATAGTTTTTAAACCTCCAACTCCACCGTAATCTTTGATTTGCACACCTGCAAAAAAACGAACAGCATCAGCCACAGAATGGCTATTTAAAGCCTCTAGTTGCTCTCCCTTCAATTCCTGAACAGGAACAACGGCTTTTGCATTATTCTTTAAGATATTAACTTGCTGAAGCTCTAAAATACTATCATGAATAATTTGCGCAGAGGCAATGCGACATGAAAGCAAAATCAAGCTGCAACAAATAATTATAGTTTTTAGATTTCTCATTTAGCAATAATCAATTGTTGCTAACGAGAGTGTATGAAGAAGTATTGAAAGGACGAACCTATCCAAAATTTGAACTTCACGCTTTAGTCCCCGAAAGCATTCAACATTTATCATTTTGGTAGGTCTTCTGACTTACTCCTTTTTTAGAAATCCTTCCCATTTTATGAACAGTGGATCTATGTATCTAAAAAAAATATGGAGCTTACAGCAGCGGGTCTGTTCAGGATTTTCACCTGATTCCCTGTTACCGAACGATTAAGTTCGCACCAAATGTTAATCAAAAGTAAAATTATTATTTTGAATAAACAATTAAATCTTTATCAATAATGTAAAACAAAAAAAGCTAACTCATTCGTTAGCTTACTCTTTTACTTTATTTATTTCAATAACTTCTCCAGTTTCATCAACCTGAACAGCGATCTTTTCATAATTCCATTTATCAAATTCTTTCTCTCCAACAATAATTGCAGTTCCAGAACCTTTTGTCCCTTTTATTGGAACAGAAATATTAGCTTCTCCAGTATTATTCGATACAGAAATATTTCCACTAAATATTCCATTCGTTTTAACATCCGTACCCAATTTTTGCTGAACTTCAGGATTTTGATTGATAATATTGATTGCATGTTTCGTCACATCACTATCAGATGTTAACTTACTAAAACCCCAAAAAGCGCCTCCAATTAACAATCCAAAAAATAAAATGACAAACGATAAACAGCCAACAGGCACTACCCATTTCCAATTGCGTTTAAACCAACTTTCCTTTGGTAACAATTGATTATCAAATTGATTTTCTTCCATAATGTTTAGGTTTTGAGTAAAGATAATAAATTTGGGCGTTCGCTTGTTAAATTTAAATTATAAACAAAAATAATACTGTTACTTGGAACTTAGCGAAATGAAGAATCTTAAGTTATAAGACGCAAGATTTAAGGCTTAGAGAATAAAAATCTAAGCAAAATATCCCCTTGAGAGGATTATAGAGGTGTTTTCGAGTTCTAAGTTAGTTGTAAAAAGGAAGCCTCTTATTAACTGACTAGAAGCTTCTCGTTTTATAGAACATAGTTTTGAGTTAGCGTAAAGCTTACAGTTCAGCTTAAAGCGAAATCCATAACCACAAAAAAAGCCTCAAGTTATTCACTTGAGGCTTTTAATAAAAAC
>NZ_DLJR01000017.1:0-43297 GCF_002484365.1 Empedobacter sp. UBA7611 | reverse complement strand
TCATCTTAGCAAAACCTCTCGGTAATTGCGGTTGCAAAGGTAAAACTTATTTTTTAACTAACAAAATTTATTTTGATGAATTTTAAAGTTTTTATTTCAATAAGTCAATTCTTACTTTCACTCCCAAACTCCTTTCGGAATCGGTTTGCAAAAGTAAAACTTATTTCTAAACTCACAAATTTATTTTTAAAATAATTTTGCCGCTATATAAGTCCCTATGTCAATTTCAATACTACTCGTCTTTCGTATTGGGATTGCAAATATACAACCCATTTTTCCGAACTTCCAAACATACTTTACATTTATTTTACATTCTTCCCTTAAGTTGCTGGTACGATGGGAAATATTTTTTGTTTTTTTTAGATGTGAGAAGTGAGATATTAGATTTTAGATTCTAAAACTTCGTTTTTACCGCAGAAAATGATTTGACGTTTTACTTTTCTTCCAAAAAAGAAAAGCAAAATGGATACTTTTAAAGGAACTACTCAGGAGGAATTCCATGAAACGGGATACATTTAATTAAAAAAATAAATAAACTTCTAATTTTGTTTAACGTGTAAAAAAGATTTACATTCGTACTATATATATAATATGCGCGATGATTTCGAAAGAAAAAGAATATTTTGAGATAATAAATAAGATTTACCTAAAAGTAATTGAAGAAGAGAATTTAGGTGAAACAGCTAACTATATACCAGAATTATCTAAAATAGACGGCAAGAAATTTGGAGTTTCTTTATTGTTTACGGATCAACTTCAATTTGGATTTGGTGATTGTGAAGAAAAATTCTCGATTCAAAGTATTTCAAAAGTGTTGCTTTTGGCTTTAGTTTATAGAGAAATTGGCGAGAAAATATGGGAAAGAGTTGATGTAGAACCTTCGGGAACGCCTTTTAATTCATTATTGCAATTAGAAACTGACAAAGGAATTCCTAGAAATCCATTTATTAATTCGGGCGCTTTAGTGGTTTGCGACATCTTAATTGATATTTGCGATAATCCGAAAGCATATTTTTTAGATTTTATCAAAAAGGTTTCTGGTAATTATTCTATTCAATATTCTGATAAAATTGCAAAAAGTGAGTTTTCTACCGCTTATCGTAATACAGCTTTGACAAATTTTATAAAATCGTTGGGCAACATTCATAATTCTCCAGAAGATGTTCTGGATTTGTATGTTTATATCTGCTCGATTGAAATGTCGTGTATGGAGTTGAGTAAAACTTTTTCTTTTTTGGCTAATAAAGGAAAAAACTTATTTGATGATTATCAAGTTTTAAACATTAGTCAAACAAAACGAATCAACGCTATTATGCAAACTTGCGGTTTCTATGATGAATCTGGTGAATTTGCTTTTCGTGTTGGATTACCTGGAAAAAGTGGTGTTGGCGGAGGAATTGTTGCAATTATGCCCAAATATTACATTGTTTCAGTTTGGAGTCCTAAATTAAACTTAAAAGGAAACTCCTACCGAGGAATGAAATTTCTGGAAGAATTTACAACCGCAACAGAGGATTCTATTTTTTAGAATTGATAATCTCCATCACTTTATTCACCGTTTCTTCTAAATTCATGTTCGAATTATCAACTTCTATTGCGTCATCTGCTTTACGAAGTGGAGAATATGCGCGATGAGAATCTATATAATCTCTTTCGTTCACATTTTTCAACACCTCATCCAGAAAAATATTTTTCCCTTGTTGTTGATATTCTAAAAAGCGACGTTGCGCACGAACTTCTGGTGAAGCTGTAACAAAAATTTTGATATCTGCATTTGGAAAAACTGTTGTCCCAATATCGCGACCATCCATCACAATACCTCCTTTTTCTCCCATTTGCTGTTGAAGCGCTACACAATAATCGCGAACAGCAGGAATCTCAGAAATTGGACTAACCATTTTAGAAACTTCCATCGTACGAATATCAGCTTCTACATTTTCACCATTCAAAAAGGTAAGATTCTTTTGAGTTATAAGATCTTGTTTAAATTCTATCTTAATGTCAGATAAATTGATTATTAATGCTTGCTCATCAATTTTATTATCGACAATATACTGATGTTGAAATGCATACAAAGTCACAGCGCGATACATTGCGCCACTGTCAATATGTGTATAACCAAGATTTCTTGCAATAATTTTTGACATCGAACTTTTTCCTGTAGAAGAATATCCGTCGATTGCAATAATTAAATTTTCTTTCATCTATATAGAATTGAAGACAAAGATAAGATTTTATAGTTGTTTGAAAAGTTTTTATAACCAAGGATTACTTCTCCAATAATCTCGACCTTGAATAATTCGGTCTAAATTGAGAATCAAACCAAAGTGATTAGAACCTCCAGATTTGTGGTAATTCGCATGACTAAACTCGAATCGAAAAGCATTTATACGAATTCCAAAACCATATGTTAAGCCAGATAGAGAACGAATTCCTTCGGCTGCTAATTCATTTCCACGTTTGAAATTATACCCTAAACGCATATTAAAATCAGATTCGGGAAATAATTCTGCACCAACCGAAAGGTGATCAATCATTTTTCTTCCAGCAGAAACTTCTTGTCCGTTTTTATTATAAGGTTGAGAAATATCAAACTTCTGCAAATCGTGCAAAGAAAACGTAAATTCTAACGGAACATGTTCTAATCGATGCGAAATCCCCAAATTAACTTGCGTTGGCATGTCTTCTTTTTTGCCATTATACGTTTGAATTTGTTGACCGATATTGCGCACAACCAACGAAACATTGATATTTTTATCGAAATCGTGGTACGAAAGACCTATATCTCCAGCAATTGCCGAGGATTTATATGATTCTATTGTAGAATTAATGTATTTTAAATTTGCTCCTACTGTCCAATAATCGCCCAAAACACGTGCATAACCAACTGTAATTGCGGCATCATTTGCTTTGAAATTCCCTGTCACATTTCCATTTTCGTCAGTTCCAATTAATTTTCCGTAATCAACATATTGACCATGAACAGAAACAAAATTTTCTTGATCGATTTCATAAACCGTCGAAAATGTTCCGAAATCTACATCCGCAATATAATTGACGTAATTGATTCCGAATTGACCATGCATTTCTCGGTTCATCAACGCAGGATTCCACAAAGAAGAATTGGGATCAGCATCCCACGAAGTTGCTGCATTTCCTCCCAAAGCCGCTTGACGTGGAGAAGTTGTAATGTTCAAAAACTCGTAAACACGCGTTCCATCTTGCGCAAAAATCGAAGTCGATAGCGCGATAAACAATAATGTACTTAGCTTTTTAAACATTTAGCAAAAATAAAGATTTTGTAGAATAACGAAAACAGAATGATTTTGGTATATGCAAAACAAAATTTTAGGCTTTCTGAAAAAAAGCTTAACTTCAATTTACCTAAAAAACACTTTATGGAATTTTTAATTGCCATTATTATATTCGTATTGATTGTTATTTTGTTTAATAAAGTTTCGAAACTAAAAAAACAAATTGATTATCAAGAAACTAAGCTAAAGCATTTACAAGAGCAATTGGATGCAAAAGAAATTAAAACTGAATCAAAACCAATTATTGAGCAACCTAAAATAGTTGAAGAGAAAAAAATTGAACCTCAACCAGAAGTTGTTTCCTATCATAAAATCGAAACGCCAAAACGTATTTTTGACGAAATTCCACCAAGACAAACAACTGAAAGCAGTTTTGATAAAAATCTCAACAATGCAATTGCATTTATCAAAGACAATTTCTTGACGATTTTCGGAATTGTAACCTTAGTTCTGGGAATTGATTATTTCGTAAAATATGCAATTGATCAAAATTGGATCAACGAAACTTTCCGAGTAATGATTGGAATTGGAGTTGGTTTAGGAATTATTGGAATTGCTCATTTTATTCGGAAAAATTTTGAAATCTTTTCTTCCATCTTAATTGGAGGTGGATTAACCGTTTTATATTTCACCTTAACCATCGCCTTCCGAGAATATCATTTACTTTCTCAGAATACCACTTTTGGATTATTAACAATTGTGACGATTTTTTCTATCGTGATGGCGATGTTATATAATCGACAAGTTTTAGCCATTTTCTCGATTATTGGTGGTTTTACCGCTCCATTGATGATTAGTACAGGCGAAAGCAATTTTGTATTTCTGTTTGGTTATTTAACGATTCTAAACTTGAGTATGCTTTACATGGCTTGGCGAAAAAACTGGCAAATCATTTCATTTATCGCGTTTGCTTTTACCTTTATATATAGTATTGCGTGGATTGACGATTCCAAAACCTCAACGCAATATCTTTTCTTTGGCTTGCTTTACATTATTTTTACGGTAACAAGTTTGCTGAATTATTTCAAAAAAGGAGAATTTTCGGTTTGGAATTGTCTATTATTAATTTTCAATACCATTTTATCAACCGTTTTAATTTCTTCGGTTTATTATTTTATTGTTGGAAATAATAATGGTTTGATAGCTTTCTTATTTGGATTGATAAACGCTTTCGGAGCATTTTACATCTACAAAACATCTAAAAATAATTTATTACAAAATACCTTAATCGGTTTGAGCATTGCGCTTATCACAACTACAATTGCCTTACAATTTAAAGCAAATGTCGTTTCGATTTGTTTCGCGATTGAATCAACCTTATTACTGTTTCTTTGGAAAAAAAGTAAAGAAAATATTTTCAAAGTCTTTTTCATTGCCATGTTTCCTTTTTTATTGATTGCTTTATGCGTCAATTGGTTTGATTATATTGATACTGAAAAACATTTAGTCGTAATTTTCAATCACGTTTTCATCACAAGTTTTATTGCTTTAGTTTGTTCGATTGCAAATATTTATTTGATGAAAGATTTTGAAACAGAAGAACAATTTTTAGGTTTTAAGCTCAATCATTCCAAATTTATTTTCATCTCAACATCTCTTTTATTGATGTACACAGGAATTTTGTTCGAATTAATTTATCAAATCGAACCTTATTTCAACTTTATGATGATTGTAAGTTATGTATTGATTTATACATTATTCTTTATTGCTTTTGTTTTAGCACTGCGCGAAAAACTAAATTTAGGAAATGCTTTGCAACTTGTTTTACAAATTTCTACGGCTTTTTGCATTCTATTTTTACCAATGTTTGCCGAAATTCCGTTGTTACCAAGCAAAATAAATTACAACATCGGTAGTTATTTTCTTTATTTGAGTTATCTCATTCCGACCGCTTACATTATTTATTTAGTTGTAAAAAGTAGCGATTTCCAAAGCTCCAAAGCAAAACAAATCATCAGCATGTTTGTCTTGGTTTATGTGATTAGTTTCGAGAAATACAATGGTTTTATGTTAATAACACTCGACGAAAGTTCATCTAATTTTTCGCATCAAGCCGATATTTTCCGAATGATATTATTGCCAATTATTTGGGCAGTTTTAGGATTTGTATTGATTTATTTCGGATTAAGAAAACAACTGAAAGGTTTTCCTATTGTTGGAATTATATTATTTGGATTGATTATTCTAAAATTATATTTCGTTGATGTTTGGGAAATGAGCAATATTTTCAGAATAATATCTTTTATTGTTTTAGGAATTTTAATCTTATTAACTTCTTTTATGTATCAAAAACTAAAAAATTTGATGGTTAATTTGATGGAAAAACCGAGCGAAAACAAAGAAGCTGAACAATAATGTTCAGCTTCTTTGTTAATTATTTCTTTTCAATGCTTCAGCAATTACACGCATATCATCCGAAGAAGGTGACTCGAAAATCTCTAAATGAAAATATGGAACAACCGCAATAATATGATCGAAAATATCAGCCATAATCACTTCATATTCGTTCCAAACTGTTGTATTCGTAAACATAAATAGTTCAATTGGCAAACCGTGTTCGGTTGGTTGAAGTTGTCGAACCTCGAACATCAAATCTGTTCTAATTTTTGGACTATTATAGGTATATGTCTTGATATACTGTCGAAAAAGACCAATATTCGTCATTCGTCTTCCATTCGCCAAAATCGTTGGATCAACTTTATTCGAGACATTATATTGATTAATTTCATTCGTTCTATCTACAATAAAATCATGTAACATTCGGATTTTTTTCAATTCTTCAATTTCTTCTTCTGTCAAAAATCGAATCGAATTCATTTTAATATTTATAGAACGTTTTATTCGTCGTCCACCAGCATTTTGCATACCGCGATAATTACGAAACGAATCTGAAACTAAAGCATACGTCGGAATTGTTGTAATTGTTTTATCAAAATTCTGAACTTTTACCGTTCCTAAATTAATTTCGGTAACTGTTCCATCTGCGCCATATTTCGTCATTTCAATCCAATCACCCACGCGCACCATATCATTCATCGAAACCTGAATACTCGCCACAAAACCTAATATCGAATCTTTAAAAACCAACATCAAAACCGCCGAAGCCGCTCCCAAAGAAACCAAAAATGTAATAGGCGATTTCCCTGTCGCAATCGAAAAAATTAGAATTCCGCAAACAAAGAAAACCAAAATATTCATCACTTGCAGATAACTATCAATTGGTTTATCCGAAAAAGATTTATTACCTCGAAGAAAGTCTCTGAACGCTTTAAAAATTGCATTAAACAACAGTCCAACAGCAATTACCAATGCAACATCTGTTATTTGCATCGCAATTTTGATCCAATTCGGAAATCCTTTGAAGATAAGTGGAATTGCTTCTTTGGCGACAATTACAGGAACAATGTGTGTTGCAAATTGCAAAACTCTATTCTTGATCAATAAATCATCAATCTTGGTTTTACTTTTTGCGATAAAGTTGGTTAAAACGAGTAGTAACACTTTTCGTAATAAAAAATCGATCGCATACAATATAATAACTAACAAAATTGATAGAACAATTGTTGTCATTATTGTGGTAGAATAACTCGATAATCCCAATTTGGCAATCATTTCGAGCATTGAGCGATACACATCGCTTTGAATATTTTCGTCTAAAAGTTCCATCTGAATAAAAACTAATAGAACAAAAATAAGTTTATCCTTTTCATAATTTATAACAACTGATAAATTACATTGAAATTTGTTGGTTTCTTAATTTATCTTGATTCAAAACAATGAAAAGATTATATTTGTTAGATTAATCTAACTTAATTATTAAAATTAATGTTTTCAAATCCGTTAATATTTGCTTTTAGTTTAACTTTTCTTGCCGGAATTAGCACTGGAATTGGAAGTATTTTATGTTTATTATACAAAAAATTCAATCCAAAATTCTTAGGCGTAATGTTGGGAATTTCAGCAGGAGTAATGCTTTATGTCTCCTTTGTAGAAATTTTAACAAAAGCTAAATTATCATTATCAAGTGTTTTTGGAGAAAAATTAGGTTACACTTATACATTATTGGGATTTTTTGCAGGAATTTTAATCATCATTTTAATCGATAAAATATTGCCTCATCATCATTGCGATGAAAATAAAACAGAGACAAACGATCAGAAATTATTGCGTTTGGGTTTGTTTTCTGCTTTAGCTTTATCAATTCATAATTTCCCTGAAGGATTAGCAACTTTTTTGTCAGCATTAGAAAATCCAACTTACGGAATTTCTATAGCTTCAGCTATTGCTATTCATAATATTCCAGAAGGAATCGCCGTTGCTATACCAATCTATTACGCTACAAAGAATAGAAAAAAAGCATTTCTATATTCCTTTTTATCAGGATTAACAGAACCTATTGGCGCATTAATTGGCTATTTTGTATTGTTACAATTTTTTGATGAATCAATTTTCGGAGCAATCTTCGCAAGTGTCGCAGGTATGATGGTTTATATTTCGATTAATGAATTAATTCCGACCGCTAACGAATACGCTGGAAAAAAATTATCAACTTACGGAATTGTAATCGGAATGTTTGTAATGGCTGTTAGTCTTTTACTTTTTATGTAAAAACAAAAAAACTTCCCGAAAAGAGAAGTAATTTTGAGAAATGATATAAATTAACACATGAGGATTTTGTTACTGCAAATGTATACAGTAAATAAAACTCAAAGCTTAACAGAATATCATTAGATTGTTAAGCGAAGATTAAATAGAAAGATTATGAAAAATATAGTTTTACTTTTTTGCTTTACTATCATTTATAGTTGTTCGTCATCTTCAGATTTTCACAACATAAATGATCACATTGAAGATGGAAAATATTGTGCGAATGTCAAGGTTATAACGAACAAATCAACCAAGACATATCGATTAACTATAACTGCGAAAAATAATTATTTACATAAAATTGATTGGCCAAATGGTGGTTGGCTGGATAATACACATTACAAACTTCCTGAGTTTTATAAAAATGAAGCTACTTTTATAGATGATAGAGCCCGAAAATTTGAAGTAAAAATTATACAAGAAGGAGAATGTAAATAAAAAAAGCTCGAAACTAATGTTTCGAGCTTTTGCTTAGTACTCGGAGTGGGAACATTCTTTAAGAAAATTAGAGGTCCTAATTAAAATTTCACTGACAAACGTACTCCTTTATAATCCTTTGTCATAAAGGAATTCTTGATTTGTCATGAATTAATATGAAACAATATGAAAGCTGTTGAAAAGATTATCATGGTAATAAATATGGTAATTTTTTTGATTTCTTACTCTTCAAAATTTAACATAAAAATTTAATTATGATAGTAATTGGAAAATTTAAAGTTCAGGAAGCTAAATCTGGAAGTAAGTTGGTATATAGAATTCGACATGCCAATAATGTTGACATCAAAATAACATTAAATCATATTGTATTAGACCTTAACAAGTGGGATAATTTTAGTCAATCTTTTAGATATAAAAGAACTGAAAAAGATTACAAAAAATCATTAGAAGTAAACAATTCAGTAATTCTATTCTCTCAATTTATTCAGGAGGAAATATACTCTCCAGAAATAAAGAACAACAAGCTTACTTCAAAATGGTTGCGTGAAAAATATTACGATTTTTTTGGTTTTGAGAATCCTAATCAAAATAAAGACAAAATTGATGATGAACCATACTTTATAGACTATTATAACCATTATATCTCCACCAATAAAAAAATTGAAGGACAAGCTAAGAACGGCAAAAATCTTTCGCAAAACACAATTAAGGGATATACAACTATGATTAACTACTGGAGAGCATTCTTGATTCACCAGAATCAAAAAGACTTCAAATTACAAGAAATTGACTCGAAAATTTTTGAAGACTATATCAAATATCAAGAGAGTGAAGCAAAATTAGGAACAAACTCAATAGACACAAACACGAATAAATTTAAAGCAATATTAAATTATGCGAAATCAAAATCTATAAAACTTCATGAAGATTACTTAATTGGTAATTTCAAATTTTCTGGAGTTCAAACAAACGAAATATACCTCAATGATGATGAAATAAACCTTATCTACAATCTTTTTGTTCCTCAAAATAAAAAATATTTAGAGAATGCACGAAGGTGGTTTATAATTCAGCTACATACTGGATTAAGAATCTCAGATCTCTTTGCTTTAACAATTGATAAGTTCAAAAACGGCTTCATAGAAACGAAAACAATCAAAACTCACACTGATGTTGTTATTCCAGTATTTAATCCTGTAAAAGAAATATTATCACTTAATAACGGAAATTTACCAAAAGTAATTAGTGAAGTAAAATACAATAAGTACATCAAAGAAGTCTGTGAACTTGCTGGAATAAATGAACTTGTTTCAGGAAGCAAATTTGTTGTCACAGGTAAAGGAAAAAATAAACGAAAACGAAAAGTTATTGGAAATTATTTTAAATATGAATTAGTGAGCTCACATACCTCGCGCCGTTCCTTGTTTACAAATCTAGCTAAGAAATCAATACCTCTTTCAGATTTAAGCGCAATCAGCGGACATTCTTCTATTAAAACGTTAGAGAATTATATCAGAAGTTCAAAATTTGAAAAAGCTAATTCTGTAAAAGAAAAACTAGAATCATTAAATATTTATTAAAGACAGGTAGGGGGTACCTACGTATCCCCTTATTTCTACCCTCCCTCACTGTATCTTAAAATACACCACCAAGTACTTCCTTAATTTTTTTTATTTTTTTTGTTCCGAAAAAAGATCTTTTTCAATATTTTAACTAGCAAATCCAACTTTATTTTAATGGGACATAAGCATCATTACCTCATCATAATATCATTTACAGAATATTTTTTTTAAAAATATTTCACTGAAAATCAATTTATTATAAATTATTTCTCTTTTTATTTTAATCAAAACTTGACTTTTTATTTTTTGGTTGGTACATATATATAGGCTTTGGGCGCATTATGCCCATATAACAAGTGCTACTATTAATTATGAAAAATTTTAAAAACATAAAATATATAATCGAAAATAAACTCCTTGATCTTGGTTTAAGACAATTAAGAAGAAGAGTAAAAGAATTATTTATTAAGAACGATATTGCTGTTAAGAGGATAATAAATAAAAAAAATTTGGATGAATATTTAATAGATTTAAATTTTCTTGAAAAATTTCAAAGGAAAAGAGCTCCGAAAAAAACAGTATCAAAACCTATTTCTGAAAAAAATAATTCCGAAGTAAAAAGAGAAATACAGAATCCCTACAATA
Source organism: Empedobacter sp. UBA7611 (assembly GCF_002484365.1). Taxonomy (NCBI): domain Bacteria; kingdom Pseudomonadati; phylum Bacteroidota; class Flavobacteriia; order Flavobacteriales; family Weeksellaceae; genus Empedobacter; species Empedobacter sp. UBA7611. The sequence goes on along the minus strand of NZ_DLJR01000017.1, from coordinate 32,691 downwards.
CAAACATATCAATTAATATAAAATCTGACGACGTCGCTAAATTTGGTAATTATGATTACGATTACAACGATTTCATCGCCAGAACTATTTTTAAAAAACTTGGCATGGATCTTTATTATGTAATTGAAAAAGAAGAAAAAAATGTCAATCATTTTCATTTACATCTAGGTCTTAAGCGCGGTAATCTATCTATTGGAGAGATTAGAAAAAAGATAGAAGAATTATTATATAATCATTTTTATATTTCAGATGAAATTTTCACCGATTCTTCTGGATGTCAAAGAACAATTATATACGTCGAGGAAATGATTTCTGATTACGCCAACAGAAATTACATAGGTAAAGGCGTAGATAGATTAGGTGGAATAATTCCCACTTTTCTTCCTGTAAAAAAACGCTTAAATGTTACATAACATCTATTCTTTTCTGGTTTTTTAAATTTTATTAAATTTCTTTATATAAATAATTGATTGATAACTATCTCTATTTCTTAAATGAAAATTTAAGCCCACTTATAACAGTCTTACGAGCTGGTTTTCAGTATAGTATTAAGATCTATATATCACGTATTGAAATTTTAAAGTCGAACACTTTTGTGGTATGGTAATTTTCGAGTACTTCTTTTTGGTATATTTACAATTACTATTAAGACTAACGAATGAAATTCAACGAAGATTCACGAGTGAAAATTCCTGCCCTTTTGCACTTGATGCGATTAGGCTATCAATATATACCACAAAACAAACAAGATCGATTAGAAGAGAATAATATATTTCCAGATATTTTCATTCCGAAAATTGCAACGATTAACGAAATTACTGAAGAAGAAGCGAAACGAGTTTTAGATGAAATTAACTTAGAGTTGGATTACGAAGATCTTGGGAAGAAATTCTACGAACGTTTAACTGCAACTTCAGGAATTAAATTAATAGACTTCACAAACTTCAACAACAATGATTTTCATATCACCACAGAGTTAACATACAAAGCTGGTGATGAAGAGTTCCGCCCAGATATTGCGGTTTTAATTAACGGAATGCCTTTGTCTATTATTGAGGTAAAAAAACCTCATAACAAAGAAGGGGTTATTGCGGAACGAAATAGAATTGAAACACGATTTAAAAATAAACATTTCCGTCGATTTGTAAACATCTCTCAATTGTTGGTATTTTCTAATAATATGGAATATGAAGACGGAATTGTAGAACCTATTTTCGGAGCTTATTATGGCACTACAAACTATGGAAGTGTTTCGTTCAATTACTTTAGAGAAGATTTGGATTATCCAGTTCAACAAAGGTTAATTGCACTCTCTGATGAACAGGAAAATAAAATTCTGAAAGATAACAATATAAGCGTCATCAAACATAGTCCAGAGTTTATTACCAACAAAGGCGAAAACACACCAACAAACCGAATTCTAACTTCTTTATTTAGCAAAGAACGTTTGGCTTTTATACTTCAATTTTCAATTACGTATGTGGAGGATGAAGATGAAAATACAGGTAAAATATCTTACCAAAAAAACATCATGCGTTATCCACAGATTTTTGCTACAAAAGCCATTGTTGCAAAGTTAGAAGCAGGACAAAACAAAGGAATCATTTGGCATACCCAAGGTTCTGGTAAAACAGCGTTGGCGTATTACAATGTAAAACATTTGACGCATTATTTTGCGAAGAAACAAATCATTCCGAAGTTCTATTTTATTGTAGATCGTATCGATTTACTAATTCAGGCTTCGAGTGAATTTGCGAATCGTGGATTAAAGGTAAACACGGTTAATTCTAAATCGGAATTCACCAAAGATTTACAAACTGTTGGAGCTATCCACAATGATAGCGGTGTTCCTGAAATTACGGTGGTTAATATTCAGAAATTTTCGGAAGATGCGACAGTTATTCAAAATTTAGAGTACGACATCAATATTCAACGAGTGTATTTCTTAGATGAAGCGCACCGTTCCTACAATCCGAAAGGTAATTATTTAGCGAATCTGATTAATTCAGATAGAAACGCTATCAAAATTGCTTTAACGGGAACGCCTTTGTTGAAAGAAGTCGCTAAAGATTATGATTCCAAATTATTATTTGGAAATTATATTCATAAGTATTACTACAATATGTCCATCGCCGATGGCTATACGTTGCGTTTGATTCGTGAGCAAATTGAAGGACAGTTTAAGATGCAGATGAAGTCTGTAATGGATGAAATTAAACTCCTAAAAGGCGATATTTCTACCAAAGAGATTTACAAACATCCGAAGTTTGCAGCACCACTTTTAGAGTATATCGCTAATGATTTAATTCAGTTTAAAAAAGTTCAACGTGATCATAGTTTAGGTGGAATGGTGGTTTGTGATTCCGCCGATCAAGCCAAAGAATTGTTCCGTTTGTTTGAAGAAAAATACGGTAAACAAGAAATTGATGCGAGTATTTTGATGGCAGCAGAACCAACGGAAAAATATGGTAATACCGAAACGCCAAAATTGACGGCAGCTTTAATTTTACACGATGAAAACGACAAAACAATACGCAAAGATCTCATCAAAGCTTATAAAAAAGGTCATGTAGATGTGTTATTTGTGTACAATATGTTACTGACAGGTTTTGATGCAAAACGCTTGAAGAAACTATATTTGGCTCGTGTTATTCAGGATCATAACTTATTGCAAACACTTACCAGAGTCAATCGTCCGTACAAAGATTATCGTTACGGATATGTGGTTGATTTTGCTGACATTTCTAAAGCTTTTGATCGTACCAATCGTTTGTATTTTGATGAATTGCAAGATCAATTGGGTGACGAGATGGAAATGTATTCGCATTTGTTCAAATCCGAAGAGGAAATTAAACAAGAAATAGACGAAATAAAGGAAATTCTTTTTAAGTACGATACACAAAATCGTGAGCTTTTCTCGCAACAATTAGCGCAGATTAACGATAAAAAAGAGCTTTTGGAATTAGTAAAAGCTTTACGAACGGCTAAAGAGTTAAAAAACTTGATCGCCTTAAACAACTACGAAAGTTTAAAAACCGCTGCTGATTTTGAATTACTGAATCGATTGTTGATTGAAACCCAGAACCGATTAGATAATTTAAACTATCTGGAAAGTATTGGGAACGAATCTGAAAACAGAAATATTCTGGATACCGCTTTAGAAGATATTATTTTTCAGTTTGTAAAAGTGGACGAAAGCGAATTGGTTTTGGCTGATGAATTCAAAGATGTTTTACGTAAAACAAGGGAATCCTTGCAAACAAATTTTGATCCTTCTGATCCCGAATTTGTATCTTTGCGCGAAGAATTGGAGCGTATCTTCAAAAAGAAAAACCTGAGTGAAGTTTCGCAAGAAGAAATGATTGCCAATAAGCATTTACTCGAAAAAATTTACAACGAAGCAAAAGAGTTAAATCGTAAAAATGCTTTGTTAAAAGTAAAATACGAAAACGACGAAAAGTATGCACGCATCCATAAACGTCTAAGCGAGAAAGGAACACTAAACGCTAAAGAAATACAATTGCACCGAGCATTAATGCAAGTAAAAGAACAGGTTGATAATACCATGAATACACAAGAAGATTTATTGAAAAACGAAGCGTATTTCAACCGATACTTACTGCAATTGGTGGTACAAGAATTTAAAAAGAACGAAAAAATGGATTTGGATTTCGAAACAACTAAAATGATTAATCAGTTGATTTCGAAAGAATACATCCAACAATATCAACAACGATAAAATGACACACGATATAAAATTCATCACACACACCAAAGACTTAATTGATAATCTAAAAAGTGTTTGTGCGAATTATGGATTAGGGAACGACGGAAACGAATTTAAGATCATCACACAAGTATTTTTGTATAAATTCTTGAATGATAAATTTCGTTATGCTGTAAAACAAGAAATGCCAGCTTTGGCAGATGCTGAGAATTTCTCTCAGGCATTACGCGCGTTAAGCGAAGACGATTATCAATTTTTATTAGCAGGATTAGATCCTAATATTCCGCGTTTAGCGCCCGATCATTTGATTTCGCATTTGTTTGCCATACAAAACAGTGATGATTTTGCGAAGACTTTTGATGATACTCTCCGTCAGATTTCCATAGAAAATGCGGATGTATTTTCTGTAAAATCATTCTCTGGAGCAAAAGATACGTTGTTTGATGAATTAACGCAGTTTATCTCAGATTCTTCGCAACGAGATGCGTTTGCAAAAGCCTTAATCAATAAATTGTTTGAGTTTTCTTTTGAGGAAATGTTCGAACAGAAATACGATTTCTTTGCCACTATTTTCGAATATTTAATCAAAGATTATAACACCGATTCTGGCGGTAAATATGCCGAATATTACACACCGCACGCAGTTGCACGTATTATGGCTCAAATTCTTGTGCCAGAACCTGTAAAAGGCGTTAAATGCTACGATCCGAGTGCGGGATCGGGAACGTTATTAATGAGTTTGGCGCATCAAATTGGAGAGAAAAATTGTACCATTTATTCGGAAGATATTTCTCAGAAATCGAGTAATATGTTGCGACTGAATTTGGTTTTGAACGATCTAACGCACTCGATCCCGAATATCATCAAAACTAATACGATTGCTCAACCTACTTATTTGGATACAAAATTTGATTATATCGTTTCGAATCCGCCGTTTAAGTTAGATTTTTCAGATTTTAGAGAAGATTTAGAGAAAGACGCTTTTAAGCAACGTTTTTTTGCAGGAATTCCGAATGTGCCGAAAGCGAAGAAAGAATCGATGGCAATTTACTTGCTATTTATTCAACACATCATGTACAGTTTGTCTGATGACGGACAGGCAGCTATTGTTGTGCCAACAGGATTTATCACCGCACAAAGTGGTATTGAGAAAAAAATACGTGAACGATTGATTGCCAACGGTTGGTTACGTGGTGTGGTAAGTATGCCGAGTAATATATTTGCGAGTACGGGTACCAATGTTTCGGTTTTGTTTTTAGATAAAAAAGCAGACAACGAACATATTGTGTTGATGGACGCTTCTAAATTAGGTGAAACTATAAAAGAAGGAAAAAACCAACGCACCGTTTTAACGCCTGAGGAAGAAGCTAAAATTGTTGCAACATTTAACAACAAACAAGCGGTAGAAGATTTAAGCGTGGTGGTTACGAAAGAAGACATCATCGCCAAAAATTATTCGTTCTCAGCAGGACAATACTTTGAGGTAAAGATTGAATATGTGGACATCACACCCGAAGAGTTCCAACAAAAAATGAACGATTTCGAAACGCGTTTAGCTACTTTATTTGCAGAAGGAAACGCCTTAGACCAAGAAATTCAGAAACAATTAAAAGGATTGAAGTATGATTAAGGTTAAGATAAAGGATATAGTTGATATATTTAATGGTTCTACACCATCTACTTCTGTATCAGAAAATTTCGATGGTCATATTTCTTGGATTACTCCTAAGGATATTTCTGATCAAAAGACCAAATATATTAATAGAGGTGAAAGAAATATAACAGAAAAAGGACTAAATTCAATTGGAGGTAATTTATTACCCAAAGGTACAATCCTATTTTCAAGTCGAGCTCCTATTGGACTAATGAGTATTTGCACAAAAGAGACTGCTACAAATCAAGGTTTTAAAAACATGGTTTGTAAAAAGGATAAAATTGATAATGAATATTTATTTTATTTGTTAAAAACACAAATTTCTAAAATCCAAGAATTAGGTACAGGCACAACATTTAAAGAAGTCTCTAAATCTACTATAGAAAGTTTTGAAATATATATAGAAGAAAATGTACCAACCCAACAAAAAATAGCAGCTGTCCTTTCTGCCTTAGATGATAAAATAGAAGTCAACAACAAAATCAATGCAGAGTTGGAAGCCATGGCAAAAACGCTGTACGATTATTGGTTTGTACAGTTTGATTTCCCTAACGAAGAAGGTAAACCGTATAAATCTTCTGGGGGTAAAATGGTCTACAACTCAACGCTAAAACGTGAAATTCCTGAGGGATGGGAGGTGAAGAATCTTTCATCATTTATTAATTCAGATAAAAGCGGTGATTGGGGAAAGGAAGAGGAACAAGGAAATTACATTGTAAAAGTTGAATGTATTCGTGGAGCTGATATTAATGGTATCAATGGAAAAGGAGATGTAAAATCACCTGTACGTTATATTTTGGAAAAGAATAATCATAAACTTTTATCAGAGAATGATTTTGTTGTAGAAATATCCGGTGGTAGTCCAACGCAATCAACTGGTAGAATTGCTTGTATCACTAAAGAAGTATTGCAACGTTTCGAAAATCCTTTGATTTGTTCTAACTTCTGTAAAGCTGTTTCATTAAAAAATGAAGATGAAGTAAACTATTTTCTTTCGACTTGGAATAGAGCTTATGACAATAATATTTTATTTGGTTTTGAAGGAAAAACAAGTGGAATTAAAAACCTTTTGTTTGAAGATTTTGTAACCGCTTACGATATTGCTAAACCAACTTCTGATTTGCTTAAAAAATTCAATAATAAAATTTCATTGTTCGAAAAAAAGCGTCAAGAAAACCTCAAACAAAACCAAGAACTCGCCCAACTCCGAGATTGGTTGTTACCGATGCTGATGAATGGGCAAGTGACGGTTGGTGAGGCTCTCGAAGCCACAGAAAAACAATTGGCGATGGTTGCGGAACCTTCAGTTGATTATAAGATAAAAGATGATATTAAAGAAAATCGTTTTGCATTATGGTTGTCTAATCAAAAGCTTGCAGCACGTGGAGATATAGACGAAGTAGTATTGAGAGAAATTTTCGATGCAATGGATGATGAAGATCAATAATGAGATAGAACATATCGCTAATAATGTTTTGACAAAGCATGTCAAACGAGGTGGTGTTTTTAAAGTTTTCAACGAAATTATGATCGCAGAAGACATCAAGTTACGCGAGATTCCTTCTGTTTCTACTGATTTTGTGGGAGCACTCACTAAAGGAAATAATAACCAAGTGTATATCATGATTAATAAAAATATTGATAATCATGGACGAAAGAATTTTACAATAGCTCACGAATTGGGGCATTATTTTTTACAACATCAATTGCATCAAAATTCAGTTTTCTGTAATAGCAATGATATTGTAGAAGAAGGACACCAACAAAATCCAATAGAACGGGAAGCTAATTATTTCGCAAGCTGTTTGCTAATGCCAGAAGAGAAAATAAAACCTGCTTTTGTGGCAATCTTAGCGAATGCAAGTAGATATAAAATCCAAGATTTCCTTTTGGTGAAAAATGATTTCACTTTTGGTATATGGGTAGGAATACGGAATCAATTAACCAAACGTTACGGAGTTTCAGAAGCTGCTTTACGTTATCGATTACAGCAATTGAAATTGGCTAGGTTTGAGTTCTCCAAGTTCTAATACAAAAAACAATAAATGATATATTACAACCAACTTAGTTACTGCTTACAATCTAATGAAGATAACATCATCATTACATTGTTGGTTGATGGAAATCCTTTGTACGATTCTATTACATGTAAACATGCTGAGGTCAATTTTGAGAACGAAGAGCAAGCTCGCGAATTCATGGAAGATTCTTACTATTTTAGAGTTCACCCACAAGATCCAACAAGTGAAGAAACACTATTTTATTACAATTTCCCTGAAAACTTAATGCCTGTAGATCCAAAACATCCGATGATTGGTTTACATTCTGAGCAAACTTTTGAATTACTTGTAGCTCCATTTTTAGCCACCAACGAATTGAATTTATCTGACGAAAAAATAATTGAATTAAGACAGGATATTTCAAGATTAGAGAGGAACGAGAACTTGATCTGTCTTTCTCATTGTTGCGGATATATAGACTGCTCTAATGTACACATGAAAATTGAGAGAAACCAGATAGAAAAAACAGTTAGTTTTTGTAGTTTCAAAGCTTCTTCGGATTACGAATTTCATTCAGACGTTTGCTACACTTTTGAAGAATCTCAGTATCTTGATTGTTTACAAAAATTGAAAAAACTCAACGACAATCTTAAAACCTATCAAGATTATTCGGAGTTTGAAAGCAAACGATTTTATGATAGTTTGGAGTAATACTAGTTATGCTTTTTTCGCAATTAATATATTAAGAAAGTCAACTAATAAATTGACTTTTAGCTTATTTTGTCAATACATAAGCTTACTTTACCATTATAAATTTGCAAAAATCTCATTATAATTCCTTATATTTGTAATACCATAATGTTATTTAACCACTAATAACATTCATAAATACCCTTATTATGTTATTTATATCACTTTCGAAAGTACAAGAAAAATTGATTCAAAACATTCGTGAAAGGAGATTACAAATGAATCTTACCCAAGAAGGTTTAGCAGAAAGATCTGGTGTGCCATTATCTACGCTTCGTAAGTTTGAACAAAAAGGAATGATTTCATTAGATTCTTTTCTAAAAATTTTGTCTGTTGTTGGAGGATTAGAAGAAATGGTTGAGGTTTTAAAACCAAACAAACACGAATTCAAATCCATTGATGAGGTAATAAAATCAAGCGAAGTTCAACCCAAAAAAAGAGGAAGTAGAAAATGACAACAGCAATAAAAGATTTAAAAGTAGGTTTAAATTTCGGTTCTGAAACATTGCCTGTTGGTCGATTAGCAATCCGAAACAATATTATCTATTTTCAGTATGATGATAATTTTTTAGAACATAATTTAGAAATATCACCACTAAAACTTCCATTGATGCGTGGGGTAATCGAGCTTCCTCCAAATCCTTTTGAAGGCTTAGCAGGGGTTTTCAATGACAGTTTACCCGACGGATGGGGAAGATTACTTTTTGACCGTAAACTTCGTTCAGAAGGAATTCTATCATCGGATATTTCACCGTTAGATCGTTTGGCTAATGTCGGTTTTCACGGTTTGGGAGCATTGGTTTATGAACCAGACCAAAGCCAAGAAACCAACCAAGAAACAATAGATTTAGATACATTAGCAACTCAAACAGAAGAAGTTTTAGAAGGTAATTCCGAAGACATGATTTCTGAACTTTTAGCATTGAATGGTTCTTCTGCTGGTGCTAGACCAAAAGCATTGATAGGTTTAGATTCCGAAAGAAAAAAGATCTCTCATGGTGCAAATAATCTAAGTGATGATTATGAACATTGGATTGTTAAGTTCCCTAACTCACAAGACGGAAAAGATTCTGGTGCGATAGAATACGTTTACGCATTAATGGCTAAAGATGCAGGAATAGAGATGCCTGAAGTTCATTTGTTTTCATCACAAAAGGGAAATGGTTATTTTGCGATAAAAAGATTTGATAGAGATAAAAATAAACGACTTCACATGCATACTGTTAGTGGATTGGTTCATAGTAATTTTAGATTACCATCTCATGATTATGAAGACTTACTATCATTAACAACTGTTTTAACTAAAGATATCCGAGAGGTTGAAAAGATGTTCCGTTTAGCAGTTTTCAACGTGCTAGCACATAACAGGGACGATCACGCTAAGAATTTCACTTACCTGATGAATTCTCTTGGAGAATGGAAATTATCTCCAGCTTATGATCTTACTTTTTCTAACGGCCCTGGTGGTGAACAAAGCACAATGGTTATGGGAGAAGGGCGAAACATTACTGTTAGCCATCTTGTAAACTTAGGGTTGAGTGCTAAACTACCAAAATCTTTCATAGAAGAAGTTATTCAACAAACAAAATCTGCACTTAACCAATGGACAGATTTATCTAGATTGTATGGAATATCTACAACGAATGTTGAATTAATCAATAGTGTTATTAAAAGCTAACAGAGGATATATATACCAGCTAATATTAAATAATCAGAATACAACACATAAACAAAAAGCAGGTTCAAAAAACCTGCTTAATTTTTTATAAATCTTTTATAGAGTGACAAGAGAAAAACTTGGAGGATGTAAAGATATATGCTGTGAGAAATCTTAGAACTTCGATAACAGATTTCTGTTCGGATCATAATTTATTATTTATTGTCTAATAATTTATAAGCCTCTTCCTTGGAACAATATAAACGACCACCAACCATATTAAAAATCAACTTCTTTTTTTTATTCCAATTATACATCGTTCTCTCTGTATGTTTGAAAAAAATAGAAGCTTCTTTTACACTAAAATGATTGTCTGAAACATCTATAATTTTTTTTCCAATATCATCAACAACTCCATCGAAACCATTGTTAACAACACCCAAAACTCTCTTGATGGCTTCTTCTGCCACCAAATTTGCAAATTTCTCAAGCTCGCTAGCTTGAATTAAATACATATTCTTCACTATTATAAAGATTTAAATTATATCTTTACATTAGTTTCATATTATTTCATGACACATGAAAAACACATGACAATGGTAATAAATATGGTAATTTATTATTTTACCATATAACAAAAAAGGTTGAAAATCAAATAATTAACAACCTTTTATAGTACTCGGAGTGGGAATCGAACCCACACTCCAAAGGAACACGAGTTTGAGTCGTGCGCGTCTACCAATTCCGCCATCCGAGCCTTTATGGACTGCAAATATAATGTTAGTTTATTTATTTTTCCAACTATTTTTTAAACTTTTTACAGAATTATTTCTAACGTATCGTAAGCCAAATGTTTACCTTTTGGTAATTTTTCCTCTACTTCATCATGAAATCCCAAATGATGCGAAATATGTGTAAAATATGTCTGCTTTGCGCCTATTAAATCCGAGTATCGTATTGCTTCATCTAATAATATATGCGAAAAATGTTCTTGTTCTACTCGCAGCGCACTAATGATTAAAACTTCTACTCCTCGTAATTTTTCAAGAGATTCTGTTGGAATCGTTTTTACATCCGTCAAATAAGCAATTTTATCATCAATTAAATATCCCAAAATAGGCAAGGGTCCGTGTAGAACTTTAATTGGTTCAATCGTAAATCCAGCAACCGAAAATTTTTCATCTTCTATAACATTCTCTATTACCGTTGGTACTCCAGGATATTTATGTTCAGCAAACATATATGGAAAACGATTATGTAATTCATCCAACACGCGTTTCAAACCATAGACATTCATATCCTCTCCAGATTTAAAAACAAGCGGGCGAATATCATCCAATCCTAAAACATGGTCATTATGCTCATGTGTATATAATATTCCATCTAACCTTTGCGCATTATAACGCAACATTTGTTGTCTAAAATCTGGTCCACTATCTATCGTAATAATCTTTCCATCCTTTTCTAACAACAAAGAAGAACGCAAACGTTTATCTTTTTGATTTGTTGACAAACATACCGGATGATCGCTACCAATAATCGGAATTCCTTGTGAAGTCCCTGTTCCTAAAAAATGTATTTTTATATTTGATTTAGCCATAATGATTTGGTAAATTTACCACAAACTATTTGAAATTAAAATATGGCATTAGAACAAGTTCTTACTCCTAAACAAAAAGCTTTAGAGATCAATTTGAATCCGAAAATATACGGTTCTTTTGCAGAAATTGGAGCAGGTCAAGAAACCGTTCGTTTTTTTTATCGCGCAGGTGCTGCTTCGGGTACTGTTGCAAAAGCGATGAGTGCTTATGACAAAGAAATGTCCGATTCTATATATGGTGTAGAAGAAAATCGTCGTTATGTGACACAAGCTCGCCTTAAAAAAATGTTGGATCATGAGATGGAATTGATGAAAGAGCGTCTAGTCCACGATCACTACAAAGAAAAAGCATTTTTCACCTACGCAAATACGGTAACAACAATTGATTATTCAAAGAAAAATGAAGGTCAAGGTTGGATAGGTTTACGTTTCAAGTTAAATGCAGAAGATGAAAAAGCAAACGAGATTATTTTTCATGTAAAATTCAAAGAAAATACGGCTCAATTGCAACAAGAAACTTTAGGTGTTTTGGGTGTTAATTTGATTTATGGCGCTTATTATTACTACGATAATCCCCGAAAATTAATAAAATCTTTATACGATACGTTGGATAAAGATCAATTAGAAATTGACATGATTAATTTCCGTGGACCACAATTCAAATATGTTGATAATCGATTGATGTCACTTCAGTTGGTTAAAAACGGAATGACGGATGTTGCGGTTTTCAATCCACAAGGAAAAAATATTTTACCTGCCGATTTATTATACAAAAAAAATATCTTCGCTGTTCGTGGCTCTTTCCGTCCTTTTATGAATGTAAATATGGATATGTTCAAAGGTGGTTTAGAAATTTTCAAACAAGAAGATGATGTTAGAACAGATAATACCGAAATTTTATTTGAGATTACGCTTTCTAACTTGATTGCTTCTGGTTTTGAAGGCGAATTGAATGAACGAGATTTTTTAGATCGCGCTGATATTATTGGTAGTTTAGGTTACAATGTTATCATTTCTAACTTTTCTGAATATTATAAATTAGTTGATTATTTCTCGAAATTTACTCGAAATCAAACCAAAGTTGGTTTAGCGATGGGTGTTAATAATTTGGTCGAAATTTTCAATGAGCAATATTATGCCGATTTACCTGGCGGAATTATGGAAGCTTTCGGAAAATTATTCAAGAAAAATGTAAAAGTTTATTTGTATCCATATTTAGACAAAGAAAAAGATATTTTGTTGACGTCGAAAAATCTACAAGTAAGTGATAGCGTGCACGAATTGTACAAATATTTCTTGTATAACGGAAGAATTCAAGATATTTTGAATTACAACAGAAGTTATTTAGATTCTTATTCGCGTCGAATTTTAGAAAAAATTGCAAATGCTGAGCAAGATTGGGAAAATGAATGTCCAGAAGGTGTTGCAGACATGATCAAAGATCGTGGAATGTTTGGCTATAAATTGAAATATATTTTAGAATAAATTATTCGTAATATCAATCTGAATTCGTTTCATTCTCATCATAAACAATATGTGATGTTGAAATAAATTCAACATGAAAAACCACTTCTGCAGAAGTGGTTTTTTATTTTTATTCTAAATATCTCTTCTTTTCTAAGATAAAGTCTTTAATATTATCATTTCTTTTAATACTAATATTTATTTTTGATTTATTCTTTAAAATATCGTTCTGAAAATATTTACAAATATTTTCTTTACTCAAATTAGTAAAATCCATTTCTTCAATACTAAGAATTTCATCACCTAACTCAAGATTACCTTCATCTTCAAATAATAGTTTAATATATGGTTTATTATTTTCAAATGAATAGCCAAAACCAAAAGAATCTAAAGATTTTTTATTAAAATCTATTGGTTCGTTTTTTTAATAAATGTACTTGTTGCTCCAATCTATTATTACTCCAAAATTTTCTAAAAACTTATTTCCAATTAAGTTTTTTTCTCCAGACATAAAAATATGATCACTAAAAACTTTTTTTCCAATCTCAAAAGTATCTAATTTAAAATAATAGTTTTCGGATATTTTACTTTTATTAAAAGCACCGATTGATGAAATACCTTTTACATTAACTTTTTGAGAATCTTTTACTGATATTAAATTTCTATCAATAGAAAAGCCTCCGTTAGAACCTGTGTCTAATTTAAAGTTGAAAACATGATTTTTTATTGTTATTGGAAGTAATGGTGTATTTTGTCCATCTGTTGAAAAAGGAATTTTTAAAAAATACGTTGATAAATCAAAATTATTTAAATCTTCTGTTATAGTAATATTTCTTTTTAAATAGTCAATATTCCAAAGTGCTAAAGCCATTAAATTTTCCCCTATAATTCCATCAATATTTAGACAATCAAATTCAAAACCTTTAAAATCATAAATATGTGCTTCTATATTATAAAAAGAGGATTTTCCTATTTTAATTTCTGAAACAAAGGTATTATTAATGATTTCACGATTGTTTTGTGAGTCCCTTATACTAGATGAAGATTGTACTTTTAAATTTAAATCTTTCTGAATTGACGTTGAAATAAATGTCAACGCTCCAGTATCTACCAAAAAATTATACTCTTTATTATTAATCGAAACTTTTATAAAAGGTAAATTATTTATGTATTCTAAATTTACTAAATCAATTGATTGATTCATTTTAAGAAATGATTTTTTAGTTTGAGCTAAAAGCATTGTGCTAAAAAAGATTAATATCAATGGAAAATATTTCATTTTGTTTTATTTAAAGACTCAAAGTAATCTGAAAAGTTACAAAAAAAGCTCCGAGTTTCCTCAGAGCTTAAAAATCATTATATAAAAATTCTTTCGAATTAATCTTCAGCAAATAATTCTGCTTCGTCAGCTGGATTATCAACAGAAGGTTTTCCATCTACTGGCTCACCTTTGATTAATGCGACAATTTTAGCTTCAATTTCTTCTGCTAATTCAGGATTATCTTTCAATACTTCTTTTACAGCATCGCGACCTTGTCCTAATTTACTATCGTTGTATGAATACCAAGAACCAGATTTGTTTACAATTCCTTTCTCAACACCCATATCCAAAATTTCTCCAACTTTAGAAATTCCTTCACCGTACATAATATCAAATTCTGCTTGACGGAATGGAGGAGCAACTTTATTTTTAACCACTTTTACTTTCGAATGATTTCCGATTACCTCATCTCCATTTTTGATTTGAGTAGAACGACGAATATCCAAACGTACAGATGCATAGAATTTTAAGGCATTACCACCAGTTGTTGTTTCTGGATTACCAAACATAACACCAATTTTTTCACGTAATTGGTTAATGAAAATCGCTGTACATTTCGTTTTATTAATTGTTCCTGTCAATTTACGTAAAGCTTGAGACATCAAACGCGCTTGTAATCCCATACGAGAATCTCCCATTTCACCTTCAATCTCCGCTTTTGGAGTAAGTGCCGCAACAGAGTCAATTACGATAATATCTATCGCTCCCGAACGAATTAAGTTATCTGCAATTTCTAATGCTTGCTCACCATTATCTGGTTGAGAAATAATTAAGTTTTCTACATCAACACCCAATTTCGCTGCATAATAACGGTCAAAAGCATGCTCAGCATCAATAAAAGCAGCGATACCACCAGCTTTTTGCGCTTCAGCAATAGCGTGTAATGTCAATGTTGTTTTACCAGAAGATTCTGGCCCATAGATTTCGATAACACGTCCGCGAGGATAACCTCCTACTCCTAACGCTAAATCTAATCCCAAAGATCCAGAAGGAATTACTTCTATTTTATCATCAACAGCCGAATCTCCCATACGCATTACAGTTCCTTTTCCGTAAGCTTTGTCCATCTTATCTAAGATTAGCTGTAACGCTTTCTTTTTATTGTCTAAATCGCTCATTATATTATTTTTTATTTTTCTAAAATTTGTTTTGCGTGTTCTTTTGTTTTCACTTTTTCAATTACATCCGTAATCATTCCTTTTTCATCAATAATGAACGTTGTACGATGAATTCCATCAAATTCGCGTCCCATAAATTTCTTTGGTCCCCAAACACCGAAAGCATTCAGAATTTCATGATTTTCATCTGCAAGCAAAGGAAAACGTAAATTGTTTTTCTCAGCAAAATTCTTTTGTCTTTTCACAGAATCTGCACTTACTCCAACCAAATGATAACCTTGCGCCTTCAACGCATTTTCGTTATCGCGTAAATCACATGCTTCGGCTGTACAACCTGGTGTACTTGCTTTTGGATAAAAGAAAACGACTAATTTTTTTCCTGCAAAATCTTGGTACGAAACTTCGTTTCCATCTTGATCAATTCCTTTAAAATCTGGAACTTTATCTCCTATTTTTAACATCTTGATTTGTCTTTAGAACTTCTCGTAAAAATAATGATTAAATCTTGAATCGTAACTGATTTAACTAATTAATCTTTTATTTATACTACAAATGTAATGTTATACAACGCCAAAATAAGTCGCTAAATATTTACTTTTATTTTTTTGTAAGAAAGCTTGTGGCTGATTATTTAAAGCATAATTAAAGATGTTTCATTATTTTTACACAAAAAGTTTCAGAACTTATGATGTTAAAGAAAGAGCGTATCCAATTTGTGATTGATGAATTGGAAAAATTATATCCAGTTCCACCAATTCCATTAGACCATCAAGATGCTTTTACATTATTGATCGCCGTTTTATTATCTGCCCAAACAACAGATAAAAAAGTGAATCAAGTAACACCCGAATTATTTGCGAAAGCTGCTAACGCAAAAGCAATGTCGTTATTAGAAGTAGATGAAATAAAATATTATATCCGCGAAATTGGTTTATCAAACACAAAAGCCAAAAATATCAAACGATTATCTGAAATTTTAATCGAAAAATACGATGGCGAAGTTCCAGAAGGTTTTGAAGAATTAGAAGAATTACCTGGTGTTGGACACAAAACCGCTTCGGTTGTGATGTCTCAATGGTTTGGTCATCCTGCTTTTCCTGTCGACACACATATTCATCGTTTGATGAAATTATGGAAATTGACAAAAGGTAAAAATGTTGAGGAAACAGAAAAAGATGCGAAGAAAATCTTTCCAAAAGAGTTGTGGAACAAATTACATATTCAAATCATTTATTATGGACGTGAATATTCTCCTGCACGCGCTTGGAGTTTAGACAAAGATTTTATTACACGAAAAATGTTCGAATAAAAAATACCTTCCAAAATGGAAGGTATTTTCATTATTATTTTACAATTTCAAAAACTTGCAAACGAAGCTTTATCGTATCTACTTTACTCAACGTATCTTGCAAAACCAAATATTTTGGATCTAACTGCTTCACATAATAATTGTACGTTGTATCATTCAGAGACATCGTTAACAAACGTTTTGTTTTAGACGTATTATACACATACGTTCCTGTCGTTTGTTCTTGTACACAATTTCCTTTTTCGGTTTTATACATGTTAGAATTATAATTCGTAACATCCGAAAAATCTAATGTAGACTGTCGCTCACAAGACAACAACTTGTCTGTTTCCGTTATATTCCCTTTCGTTTTTCTAATTTCTTTCAATTGCCATTTTCCAGATCGCAACAATTGATCTTGCGATATTGCCAACGAATCGTCTTCTTTGCACGAAAAAACTGAAAGCAATAAAATTGATGCTAAAAATAGGCTGAATATATTTTTCATTCGGTTCAATAATTATGTGGTAAAAATAAAGATTTTGAATGATGTTTTCAGTTTATAAAAAAGATTTGAGATAAAATTTTAACTTTAACCTTCAAACCATTGAAATATGAAAACTTTTCAAATCGATACTTCCGACGGATTCAAGATTACAGTAACCTCTTTTGGCGAAAATAATGCAACAAAAAAAATCATTGTCATTTCGTCTGCAATTGGTGTTAAACAAACCTTTTACGCAAAATATGCAACATATTTAGCCAACAAAGGCTATTTAGTTTTTACGTATGATTATCGCGGAATTGGAGAATCGAAACCAAAAAAAATGAAAGATTTTGAAGCGCATTTTACAGATTGGGCGGACAAAGATTTTTTAGGTTTGACGCAATATATCGAAGAATTTTATCCCAATCACGAAAAATTCTTAATTGGTCATAGCATCGGTGGAATTATGATTGGTTTAACACGCGCTTACAAAGTGTATGATAAAATTGTAACGATTGGCTCACAATACGGTTATATCAAAAATTTTCATCAAAAAGATAAACCAAAAGTGAATTTCTTTTTTCGCATTGCAATTCCGATTTTATCTGCTTTTTACGGATTTTTTCCTTCTCAAAAAGTCGGAATGGGCGAAGCAATTCCAATCGGAATTGCGAAAGATTGGCGAAAGTTAATTCTGAATGAAACTTCTATTTTAGGTTATGCAGATGAAACTCAAAATTTGTATGATGAAATTACAAAACCTGTTTTAATCATTAGTTTGGATGATGATTTTATGGCAACGCCAAAATCTGTAGATTTATTTGCGCAATTAGTTTTGAAAAATGCGAAGAAAAAACGTTTAAATATCATTCCAAAAGAATATGGATTGAATGAAATTGGACATTTAGACTTCTTTCGAGAAAAAAATAAAAATGAAATTTGGCATATTCCTCTTGATTATATTGAAGAATAAAAAAAGCTCGAGAAATTTGAACAGATTAAAAATTAATTATTATAATAATGAGCTCAAATCCTCTCTTAACTCACTATAACAATATGTTGTGCATTATGATTTTTTATAATTAAAATAATCTAAAACAATTTGAATCTCAATTCACTTTACTGAGAAATTCTAGAAAATGAATTGAGACATAATTTTCTCAAATGTGTGACCAATTTATGGTAAGACGAAATTACACAAAATATTTTAATGTTTTAAAACAAGAATTCTTGATAGGAAAACCTGAAAATATAGATGAACTAAAGTAATATGTTTAAACAAAGTGTTTATCTCTATAACAGTCTAAGATCTCTCTTGAGTCTTAAAAATAAGACTCCAAAAAAAATATAAAAAAACTGAAAAAAACATATTCCTTCGGGCTTAAATATTATTTTAGGACTAGTCATCTATTTCTTTTTCAAGATAAAAACTTCTTTGATTTTTTCTGGATCAACTTTATCGTTTTTCGATGTTTTTTCAAGTTTTGCAATCAAATGATTTACTTCTTCTTCAGAAGCTGGGCCACCAAGATTTTCTCCATTTACGCGAGAATCTTCTAGAACTTTTCCAGTCGAATCTAGAATTACCCAAAAAGGTAAACCTTGATCTTTTCCACCTAATTTCTCATTGACAGCATCTCCGCCTGGCGTTTCTAAATTTTTCTTTTCAGCACGTTCTTGAACAGTAATAAATGTTTTGACATAATTCGCATCAAAATATGGTTTCACAGCTGGATCGTCCATATTTTTTTCCATCTTTTTACACCACCCACACCAAGAAGCATGAAAAATTAAGAAGACATTTTTATTTTCAACTTTCGCTTGATTTTGAGCTTTTGTTAATATTTCTGTTGCTGTTTGCGCGTTTACGATTCCTGCGAAAGCAATCATAAAACTTACGATTAAGGCTTTTAATTTCATTGTAATAAGTATTTAAGTAAATGTAAATAAATAATTGTATTTTCAATAAAAAATTAACACTTATGAAACATTTTTTAGTATTTATCTTTTTGCTATTTCTCACAAGTTGCGTACCCAATAACATAAAAACAATTGAAGGAAAATGGAAACAAGATTTTTTGGATTATAAATCGAAAGTGGTAGAAGTTCCTTTGTCGAAAAGTGATGCGATTATGGATGTTTCAAGAAATAAATCAAAATTAAAAATAGAATTTGATTTTCATGACGATTATGAAAAAGATGTGACAGATTCTGTTGTGTTTAATTTTCCTCAACTCAAATTCAGAAAAATAAATCTTGATAAAACTTCTAATTATTATGATTTAACTTATAATGCGACTTGCGATTGTTTTTATGGTGAAATGAAATCATATTCTGGAAATGTATTAAACATAAAATTGAACAGAGTTTCTTCGGTTAAATAAATTTAATGGAAATCATTATCTTTGCACAAAATTATTAGAACATCGTTCTAATATTCAATCATTAAAAAAAAAGAGACAACATATATGAAATGTGGAATTGTTGGATTGCCTAATGTTGGTAAATCTACTTTATTTAACTGTTTGTCGAATGCAAAAGCGCAATCGGCGAATTATCCTTTCTGTACAATTGAACCAAATGTAGGAACAGTTTCTGTACCAGATACTCGTCTAAATCAGTTAGAAGCAATTGTAAATCCAGAGCGCGTTGTGCCTGCGGTTGTAGAAATTGTAGATATTGCTGGTTTGGTAAAAGGAGCAAGTAAGGGAGAAGGTTTAGGAAATCAATTTTTAGGAAATATCCGCGAGTGTAATGCAATTATTCACGTTTTACGTTGTTTCGAAAACGAAAATATTACACACGTTGACGGTTCTATTAATCCATTACGCGATAAAGAAACAATCGATATTGAGTTGCAATTGAAAGATTTAGACACAGTTACAAAACGTATCGATAAATCTAAAAAAGCAGCGAAAGCGGGAAATAAAGACGAACAAAAAGTTGTAGAAGTTTTAACAGCTGTAATCTCTCATTTAGAAGAGTTGAAAAATGTTCGTGAGATGGATTTGGACGAAAAAGAGCAAGAAATTGTGGATTCGTTACAATTGATTACTTCTAAACCAGTTTTGTACTTATGTAATGTAGACGAATCTGCTGCAAAAGACGGTAACGAGTGGGTAGAAAAAGTAAAAGAAGCTGTAAAAGATGAGCATGCTGAAGTTTTGATTTTAGCGGCACAAATTGAAGCTGACATCAATGAATTAGAAACGTTTGATGAACGTCAAATTTTCTTAGAAGAATTAGGATTAGAAGAACCAGGAGTTAATCGTTTGATTCGTTCTGCTTATACATTGTTAGATTTAGAAACTTATTTCACAGCAGGTGTAAAAGAAGTTCGTGCTTGGACAATCAAAAAAGGTTCTACAGGACCACAAGCGGCAGGAGTTATTCACACCGATTTCGAGAAAGGATTTATTCGTGCAGAGGTAATCAAATTTGATGATTATATCACTTACGGATCAGAATCTAAATGTCGTGAAGCAGGAAAATTGAACGTAGAAGGAAAAGCATACATCGTACAAGATGGTGATATTATGCATTTCTTGTTTAATGTGTAAACAGTTATTTTAGAATATTTTACTAAAAGCATCAATAAATATTGATGCTTTTTTTATTTAAATAAGCTTTTATAGATTTGTTTTTAAAACTAATGTTTGTTAGTGAAATAATTGTATTTTTAAATCATTAATAATTAATTCAATATGAAAAAAAACTTTTTACTACTTACTACATTTATATTAGGATTTGCTAATGCGCAAAATACTATTATTTTCGAAGAAAATTTTTCTCCAGAAGGAACAAGAAATTTATGGACAAGGTCAGAACTAGATGGTGATGGTTTTATGTGGGAATTTTATAATGATGCAACACCATTTGGCTCTTGTGCTATTTCTATATCTAATATAGTTTTTATGCCTATAAATACTGATAATATTCTAGTTAGCCCTGAAATAACATTGCCTTCTGAAAAGGATTTAAAACTATCTTTTAGCATTTCTAATATGTCGCTAGAATTAGCAAAAGAGAATTATAGTGTTTATATATTACCTTCTACTTCTACGTTTACAGGTAATGAAAAGCCTATTTTTACTGAAAAGCTCGATCAAGATTATTCAGAAGTTCCAAAAGATATTAATTTGTCAATAGATGAGTATGCTGGTCAAAAAGTAAAAATAATTTTCAGGCATTATAAGACTGATTATAAGGAATCTATGATACTAAAATTGGGTAATGTAAAAGTAGAAGCATTAACATTAGGAACATACGAAGCGAATAAAAAACATGTATCAGTTTATCCAAATCCAACTTCGGATATTGTTTACATAAAAGGTTTAGAGAAAGTAGAAAAAATTCGTGTTCTGGATTTTACAGGTAGAATTCTTAAAGAAGTAAAAGGCGACCAAATAAATATAGCTAATTTACCAAAAGGAGAATATATTGTTAATTTCTATACTAATAATGAAGTAATCTCAAGAAAAATACTAAAAAAATAATTAAGATATTATTAACATTTAAATATTAAAACAAAAAAAACCTCAATCAAATGATTGAGGTTTTAAGCAGTGGTGCCTCCAGGAATCGAACCAGGGACACAAGGATTTTCAGTCCTTTGCTCTACCAACTGAGCTAAGGCACCGCCTTAATTGTGATGCAAATATAGAGCGAAAATCCGTTCTACCAAACATTATTTAAAATATTTTTTAGACGAAAAAGCTATCTTGTTCATTTACCGAGAAATAAATTTTAAAATATTTTTATCTTTGCAAAAAATGAGTGGTTTTAATATTTTAATAGAGATTTAACAACTCATTTTTGCAATCTAATTTTTACAATTCGCAACAAATCATCATATTTGCGTCTTAGAATTCTATTATACATTCATAATGAAGTGGATTATTTGTAGTTTATCACTATTTAGCGTGGTAACAATAAAAGCTCAGTCAATATCAGTTTCACCTTATTCGGCATACGGAGTAGGGGAGCAATTGTTTGATAATAATACTGAACAAGCTGGTATGGGCGGTATCTCAACGGTTCCTACGAATCCTTTTGGACAAAGTGCGAATTTTTCGAATCCTGCAGCAAACCAAAACTTGCGTATGACAACTTTCAATGCAAGTGGAAGTGGAACTAATTATAATTTCAAATCTGGAACAGATAAAGAAAATGCAGGTCGTTTCAATGTTTCTAATATTTCATTGGCTTTTCCAGTTGGTGAAAAAGGAAGTTTCGGAGTTGGTTTTCAACCTTACACAGCGTTGGGATATGATATTATGAATACTTCTGAGAAAAATAATATCAAACAAACTGTACAGATGAAAGGTGATGGAGGGTTAAATAGTCTTCATGCTTTTTATTCAAGAAATCTTTCAAAAGGATTTTCTTTAGGTTTGCGTGTTAATTATCTTTTCGGAGAGTTGCAACGTAACGAGATTTTAGCTGTAGATGGAGCAAGTTTAGCTGTAGATTATAGCGATAAATCGAACTATCGTGGTGCTCAATTTACGTTAGGATCTATGTATACGAAGAAAATTGGAAAAAATAACAATTTAAACATTGGTGCTACTTATACATTAGGAACTAAGTTAAGAACAGATGTGACAGATCTTACAACTTCTTACACATATATCGGAACAACACAATATTCTGTAGATACAATTTCTATTATTAGAATTGATAATGGAAAAACTAAGATTCCACAACAATTTACTTTAGGAGCATCATATTCTAAAGATAATACGTGGTCGTTAGCTGTAGAAGCGAAATATAATAATTGGAAAGATTTCTCTCAACCATTAGAAGGTCAAAATACTACAATGTCTTCTGCAGTAGATTACAAAAACAATGTACGTTTGGCAGTTGGAGGATATTGGATTCCAGATTATAACAGTTACAAAAGTTATTTTAATCGTGTAACGTATCGCGCTGGGATGTATTATCAATCAGCTCAGTATTCTATTCACGGAACAGATATTGATGCTTATGGAGCAACTTTAGGTTTTGGATTTCCAATTGGAAAACAAAATGATGGCTCTATGATGAATATTTCGTTAGAGTACGGACAAAAAGGAAAAACAACAAACAACTTAATCAAAGAAAATTATTTAGGAGTTAAAGTTGGATTTGATATTAACGATATTTGGTTTAGAAAAAGAGTTATTGACTAATTTTGGACAAACAAAAATTGTATAAAAAAGCAAACGAAAAAGTTTTAATTAAACCGAGTATTGTATTTGGTCTGATTAGCGTTTTCGTTTTGCTTTTTTCTTGTAAAAAAGAACTTCCTCCTATCAGTAAAAAGAAGGTAGAATTCCCAACACGCACACTTATCAATGCAAATATTATCAACAAAGATTCTGGAAGAATTTCGGGTAATTTGCGTTCACCATTAATCGAAGAATATACAACCGTAGATTCTCCTTACACGATTTTTAGAAAAGGTTTAAACCTTGACTTTTATCAAAAAGGAAGTGTGAAACCAGGTTATTTTCAGGCAGATTGGGGAAGATTAAGTGATGTAACAGGAATCTACGAATGTAGAGGAAATGTAATTATCGTAAATGAGAAAGGTGATTCGTTGAAAAGCGAGCAATTATTTTGGAATAAGAAAAATAAAACAGTTTATACATCGAAAGAAGTTTACTTAATTAGCAAGGAAGGCGATTCGTTAACAGCGAAAAACGGTTTGCAAGCTACTGACGATTTAGAAACCTATACTTTATTCAATAATCAAGGATTTAAGTATGTTGATGATAATCAAAAATTCTAAAGAGCGTTAAAAAAATTAACAAAAAAGCGCATACTTGTCGCTTCTTCTATTTTATTATTCAATGTATTGTCGTATTTTCGCCACCTATTATAGAAATAACATTAAAATAAAACAATGGCAGTTTTAGGAGAAATTCGTAAAAAAACTTGGCTGATCTTCGTGGTAATCGGAGTTGCAATGTTAGCTTTCGTTGCAGGAGATTTATTCGGAGAGAATTCAAAAATAAAACAATTATTTACTGGAGATCCGTCTGTAGTTGGTACAGTGAACGGAGAACCTATTGGTATTGCAGAATATCAGAGTGCGTACGATCAAACACAAAAGATGTACGAAAATCAAGGTCAAACTGCAACTCCAAATCAAATTGCTCAACAAACTTGGAACAGCTTAGTTAGTCAGAAAGTGTTGAAACAACATGCTGAAAAATTAGGTTTAAAAGTTTCTGATGATGAATTTTGGAGCTATACAGCTCAAAACTTCGGAATGGCATCTGGTGCAGAAGCACAACAACAGATTGCTCAATTAGAAGCGAATGCGGCATCAAGCCCAGAAGCGCAACAACAATATAGAGGTTGGTTGCAAACTGCTGAACAAATAAAATTACAGATTTTATCTCAAAAATATTTTGGTTATGTAATGGCTGGTACAGCGGTTACAGGTAAAGAAGCGGATATTCAACAAGGATACAATATTTCGAATGCAAATATTCAGTATGCATTTGTTGATTACGCAACTTTGGCTAAAAAATTAAATGTAAAAGTAACAGACGAAGAAATTTCTGCTTACGAAGCGAAATATCCAAAATTGTTCAAAGCAGAAGGTTTAGTAAAATTAAGTTACACTTATTTCCCTGCGGGAGCATCTACTGCTGATGACGCTGTTGCTTTAGCAAATATCAAAAAGTATTTATCAACTCAAATTGTTCATGACGAAGTGAACAATGTTACAGATACAATTGCAGCGTTTGGTTCTGCAAAAAGTGATTCGGTTTATGTGACTCAAAATTCTGAGAAACCATTTATTCCAAATTATTTTACAAAAGCAGAATTAGAACAAGCTCAATTAGGACCAGAAGCAACAAACTTCTTGAAAACTGCAACAGTTGGACAAATTGGTGGACCTTTCAAAATTGGAAATACATACCAATTATACAAACTTTCGAAATCGAAAGAAGTAAAAGATTCTGTAAAATCTAGCCATATCTTAGTTTCTTATACAGGAAGCGCTGCTGGAAACGGAGTAAAACGTACAAAAGACGAAGCAAAAAAATTAGCTGAACAAATTTTAGCTGAAGTAAAAGCTAATCCAGCTTCTTTTGGAGAAGTTGCTTCAACAAAATCTGATGATAAA
This sequence comes from Empedobacter sp. UBA7611, assembly GCF_002484365.1. Taxonomy (NCBI): domain Bacteria; kingdom Pseudomonadati; phylum Bacteroidota; class Flavobacteriia; order Flavobacteriales; family Weeksellaceae; genus Empedobacter; species Empedobacter sp. UBA7611. Next base: position 7,503 of record NZ_DLJR01000017.1, on the reverse strand, counting down.
TCATCTGCTGTACAAAAAGGAAGCATTGGTTGGGTTGGAAAAAACAATCAATTAGATCAAACTTACAATGGATTTATTTTCTCTAAACCAGTTGGAACAGTTGATTTGGTAGAATCTCAATTCGGATTTCACATTATCAAAGTTGATGACGCGAAAAACAAAACAGCTTATCAAGTTGCAAACATTGTAAAAACGATCGAGCCTTCTAAAGCAACAACAGAAAAAGCATTTACAAATGCTAGAACATATGTTCAGAATGTTGAAGGAAAATCATTGAATGATTTCAAAAATACTGCGAAAAAAGGTGGTTATTTAAATAATACAACAGAAGGTATTGAGCGTTATGCTGCAATTGGTCAAGATATTCCAAACGATCAGGATGGAGATATCTTAAAATGGGCTTTTGACAAGAAAACAGATAAAGGAGCGACAAACTTGTTTACATCTTCTACAGGAGATTACATCGTTGTTCATTTAGTTGAAAAATTTGACAAAGGTTTAGCACATCCAAGTGTTGTTCGCCAATATGTAGAGCCAGTTTTGATGCACGAAAAAGTTGCTAAATTGGTTGATGAGCAAGTTGCGAATGGTGGATTAAATGCTTTTGCATCTAAATTTGGAGCGAAAAAAGGAAATGCTACGGTTAACTTCTCTAATTCTAATTTAACAGGAATTGGTTTAGAGCCTAAAGTTGTAGGAGCTGCGTTTGGTGTAAAACCAAATCAATCTTCTAAAGCGATTGCAGGTAATGCTGGAGTTTTCTACATTATTCCTTTAAACCAACAAATTCAAAAGAATCAAAAAGGTTCAATGATTTTGGATAATTTAAACCGTCAATTACAAGGACGTTTCCAACAAACATTGTTACAATCATTGATTCAAGCTGCTGATGTGGTTGATAACCGCGATAGAGCTTTACGTTAAGATTTAAAAAATTTCTTATAATAAATAAAAAAACCGCTCGAAGAATTCTTCGGGCGGTTTTTGTTTTATATTTAAGGATAAATTAGATTTATGATAAACGCAAAATATATTCTATATTTCTTTGGATTAATATCATTAATTTCTTGTGAATCATTTATAAGATTTAATGGTAATGTTTATAATTCCGAAAATGAACCTATTTCTGATGCTAAGATAACCGTATTATTGAGAAAAAATGATACTATAAAAAAAGTAGGATTTGAGTTGGATACAATTTTATCAGAAGAAAGAGAGAAATTAAGAAAAAAGGGTATTAAAGACGATTTCTATATTAATGCAATGGGAGAATACTATAAACCAAAAGTATTATTTACAGATAAAAACGGCTTTTTCAATACTAGGACAATATTAATACCTTGTGGTTTTAAATGTCCTAAAGTGAATTTGATTGTAGAGAAAGAAAATAATAAAAAAGTTATTCTACTGGATAATAAACTTAAGCGTGACAGTATGAATATTATTTTAGATTAATTTTATCAATAAAACCGTCAATTCGAGTGAAATTCGTTTAGAATTTTGTATCGAGAATAAGGATTTATAAGATAAAATTCTTCTTAATTCTCGATACAATTTTTACTCATATAAATAAATTACCATAAAAAACTCCCAAGCTATAAAGTTTGGGAGTTTTTGGTTTATTTAATTTGAGCTTTTATTAAGTCAAACTTTTCTTCTAAAAGTAGTTTGTATAATTCTTTAACTTCATTCCAGTCTTTAGCTTTATACTTAGTACCTATTTCATCAAATGTTATAATTAAATCTAATGATTTTGAAGTTTCTATAACATTTTCAAAATCATCATCAGAAATTACAGAAACCCAAAATACGCCATGTTCATCATCTGTTTCATTAATTTCAATTATAGCTTTCTCAATATCAGAAAATGTAATATTATCTTTATTATAACCTCCTAAGTATTGGATATAGTTTTCAATCATACAAATTAGTTATTATTGATCAAACCCATTTGGATATTCGCCTTTTACAAGCTCTATTTTCGCTTCTACAGCTTTTTGTAAATCTTCTTGATATTTGATTAATCTTTCTTGTAAAGTTGGATTAGTCGCACCTAAAATACGCGCTGCCAAAATTCCTGCATTCTTCGCTGCATTTACAGCAACTGTTGCAACTGGAATTCCATTTGGCATTTGCAAAATAGATAAAATAGAATCCCAACCATCAATCGAATTAGACGATTTAATTGGAACACCAACCACAGGAAGCGGCGTAATAGACGCAACCATTCCTGGTAAATGCGCAGCACCACCAGCTCCAGCGATAATAACATTTATTCCACGTTCATGTGCTGTTTTTGCATAATCAAACATACGTTGTGGCGTACGATGTGCCGAAACAATTGTTAATTCGAAAGGGATATTTAGTTCTGTTAATAGATCGGCTGCTTGTTTCATGATAGGCAAATCGCTATCACTTCCCATTATAATTCCTACCATAGTTGTTACTTTTTTGCTACGACTTTTACCGTTGCATTGACTTGTTTTATGTTTTGTTTTAATTGTTCTAAATCATCGTTCACCAATGTAACGTGCCCCATTTTTCGACCTGGTTTTGTGATAGTTTTTGCGTACCAATGCAAAAATGTTCCTGGAATCGTCAATAATTCTTCAATATTTTCGATTTCTGCTTGTCCAGTTTGTCCTTCAGCACCAATCAAATTGACCATTGCAGAAGTTGTAAACAATTTTGTAGAACCAAGTGGTAATTGCATTAACGTTCTTAACATTTGATCGAATTGTGATGAATAAGCCGCTTCAATTGTTGAATGTCCAGAATTGTGAACACGAGAAGCAGTTTCGTTTACCCAAATCGATTGATCTTTGTTTAAGAATAATTCAACTGCGAAAACTCCTGGAGATTTCAATGCTTTTACAACATCTCGCGCAATTTGTTCCGCTTTATCAGTGATTTCTTTCGGAAGTGTAGAAGGCATCAATAAATAATCTAACAAATTATATTCTTCGTTGATGACAAATTCTACCGTTGGATAAGTGACAATATTTCCTAAATGATCGGCAACCGTAACAACCGCAATTTCACGATCTAAATCGGCTGGCGTTTCGAAAATTGAAGGAGCTTGAAGCATTTTGTCTAAATCAACTTCAGATTTTAGGAACTGAACACCTTTTCCATCATAACCATCTTTTCGAGATTTTTGAAAAATCGGATAATTGATATCTTGTTTCGATTTTAAATCTTTCCAATCATCTAATCCAAAATAAGGCGCAGTCGGAATATTATTTTTGACATAAAATTCTTTCTGAACTCCTTTGTCTTGAATAATCGCTAAAGCTTCAGGATCTGGAACAACGCGTTTTCCAATTGATTTTAGATAACGTAACGCCTCAACATTTACATGCTCAATTTCTATTCCGATCGCATCTAAATCTTTTCCAAATGCAACAACCGTTTCATAATCTTTGAAATCGCCTTGTACAAAATGATGTGCATGTGGCGCGCAAGGTGCATCAGCTGCTGGATCTAAAATACTAATCTCGCAAGGATATTGCAATGCATTTTGCAAAAACATATATCCCAATTGTCCTCCTCCTAAAATTCCGATTTTTATCATATTGCGAAGTTAATGAATAATATAATTTCTATTTTTACGAGAATTAAAAAAGTATTGACGAGATGTTAACAAAATGGAGTAGAATTTTATTTTTTGTATTTGCTGGAATTTATTTAACGAGCAAGAGTTTTTATCAATATTTTGTATTCGATATGTTGGTGCAATATTCTATTTATGCGCTGATTATTGCTTTTTTCTTGTGTTTGATTTACAATTATTCAATTCGAAAAGAAGAAAAGAAAAATATTTTATGGTTGATTCCTTTGGTTGCGATTCCAATTATTACGTACAAAAACTTAGGAAATTTCTATTTTGGAGAAAATGCGAAAGGAGAAAAATCTAATTTTAAAATTACNNNNGCTTGGCAAAAACATGTAGAGTTTATCCGAAAAGAATATCCATATTATAAAGAAGAAGTAAGAAGTAACAATTTTGGAATTGCGATTTATTCTAAAATACCGTTTACAAAAGTGTCTACAAAAAATTATATTGATGAGATGCATCCGTCTATTTTAGCGGAAATTCTTGTAGACGCTAAACCATTAAGCATTTTGGCAACGCATCCTGTTCCACCTTTACCAAATCAGGCTCGTTTTGAAAGACGAAATAAACAATACGAATTGATGAAGCAGGAAATTGATGCTTTACCGAATGAAAATATCATTTTAGTTGGAGATTTGAATTCTACAGTTTATTCACCGAATTTCAAATTGGTGCAATCAGATAAAATGAAAGATGCTCGTTCTGGTTTTGGATTGAATAATTCTTGGAATGCTTTCATTCCGATTTTCCGCACAAATATTGACCAATGTTGGGTTTCGAAGAAAATAAAAGTGACCAATTTTTATCGTGGAGATGATATAAAATCGGATCATTTTCCAATAGTTGCAGAACTTAAGATAGAATAAGAATTTGGGTTAATTTTTAAATTTCAAAAAAAAGATTACCTTTGAAGTTCAATCGAAAGGGGTGCTTCTTTACAAGAGGCTGAGATTATACCCAAAGAACCTGGGCAGGTAATGCTGCTAAGGGAACTGGTACTTCACCAAATTACATTCGCGCGTAAATTATAAAAGTGTAAGATGGCTCCTTTCATAATATTTTTTAAAATTAATTATGAAAAGGTCGATTTTTTTATTGTCATTATTTGGTGCATCTATTCTTTATGCACAAGAAAAAGATTCTATTCAAAAAGAAGAAATTCAATTAGGAGAAGTTTCAATTGTCGAAAAACTTCCGATTACAGTTGAAAAGGTAACTGATAAAATGTTACAAAAGAAGAATTTGGGACAAGATATTCCAACTTTGTTAAATTCTGCTACGTCTGTTTCTATAACTTCTGATACAGGAACAGGAATTGGTTATTCGTCTATCAAAATTCGTGGACTTAATGAACAATCAATCAACGTTACATTAAATGGAATTCCGCTTAATAATCCTGAGTCTCAAGGTGTTTTTTGGGTGAATATGCCAGACTTGGCTTCATCTACAAGCTCTATGATAATTCAGAGAGGAGTTGGAACTTCATCAAACGGGATGGCTTCTTTCGGAGCAAGTGTTAATATCGAATCTCAAAATCCGTCTACCGTTCCTTTTGCAGAAGCAAATGTTTCTTTCGGAAATTATAAAACGCAAAAATATACAGTTCAGGCTGGTACGGGAAAAATACTAAATAATAAGTTGAGTATTGATGGACGTTTTTCTAAGATAAATTCGGATGGATATGTAGACAGATCTTGGTCAGATTTAATCTCTTATGATTTTACTGCCTTATATGAATTGAATGAAAAAACAAAGTTTAGATTTCAGAATATGTTTGGAAAAGAACAAACGTATCAGGCATGGAGTGGTGTAGATGCTGAAACTTTAAAAAAAGATAGAACATATAATTTTGAAGGAGAAATTTTAGACGAAAATGGAAAGGTTGAAGGTTTTTATAAAAATCACACTGATAATTACCGTCAAAATCATTATTTTCTTTCGTGGTTACAAGATTTTGGGAATAATTGGAAATCAAATTTAACAGTTCATTACACAAAAGGTAAAGGTTATTACGAGAGCTATAAAAATAATCGCAGTTTGAAACGTTATAAATTGGATTATTTAACTTCAGAAAAAAGAAATTTAATTAATCGTGAATATCTTGATAATGATTTTTATGGTTTTAATCTTGAAGTTGAAAATCAACGTCTAAATGATTTTAAAGTATTTTTCGGATTATCTGCAAACGAATATGATGGCGATCATTATGGAAATGTCTTATGGGTAAAAGGCACAGATTTTAAAGATAAGGATTTCAAATATTACAACAATCGTTCTGTGAAAAAACAATTGGCTGCTTATGCCAAAGTGTTGTATCAATTGAATAAATTTGAATTGTTTGGTGATTTGCAATATCGTTATGTTGATTATGATGCGAAATATTTGCCAAATGGAGAAAATGATTTGGAAGATTTTAGACCTTTTTCGGATAAATTCAATTTTGTGAATCCAAAAGCTGGGTTAAATTTTAAAATCAATTCTTCGAATGTATTGTATGCTTCTTATGGTATTTCACATCGTGAGCCTTTGAGAAATGATTATGTAGATTCTAAATCTAAACCAAAAGAAGAATTTCTACAAGATTATGAATTTGGTTATAGAAAAGTAGGACAACTTTCTTTGAGTGCAAATTTGTATTATATGGATTACCAGAATCAGTTGGTTGCAACAGGAGAGTTAAATGAAGTAGGTGCAAGAAAGCGTGTTAACTCTGGAAATAGCTATAGAAGAGGAATAGAGTTGGATGCGAATTATAAGGTTATTCCGAATCACTTGAATATTTTTGGAAATTTAACTTTAAGTCAAAATAGAAATATAAATTACGAAGAGGAGGTTTGGGATGAAAAAGGAATTTCTTCTATAAAAAATTATGGAAAAACAAAAATTTCGATGTCACCTGATGTGATTTCTGCTTTTGGTTTTGAAGTTATTCCTTTCAAAAATGTGTTGATTAATTTGACGAATAAATATATTGGTGAACAATATTTATCAAATACAGAACCAGTAGATGGAAAATTAGATAGTTATTTGGTTTCGGATCTTTTGATTCGATATTCGCCAAAAGTAAAAGGAATTAAAAACCTTGAATTTTCGTTCTTGATTAATAACTTATTTGATGTAGAATACGAATCAAACGGTTATTATTATGGAGGAGGATATTATTTTCCACAAGCCGGAATTAATGTTTTGGGCGGAGTTGGAATTCGTTTGTAGTAGTTTTCTTTTAATAGTTATTGTTTTTTTTAGATAATAATTATATTTTTCTTAATTAACAATGTAAATTTAAATAATATGAAAAAATTATTGTCTTTTAACAATAGGAGCTTTATCATTGAACTTCTTTAGTTGTAAAGATGATGATGACTCAAGAAAATCTTTAGATGATAAAATTGTCGGAATCTGCAAACTTGAAAAAACAGTTTATCAGGAGACAGGTACACCAGATGAAGTAGAATATCCTGATGATTGTGCTAAAAAGTCTACAACAACTTTTAATAAACACAATACTTATAAAAGTGATGAGTATTATACCGATTATCAAACTGATAAATGTATCAATGAGGTTTATGGAGGTATATATAAAATAGAAAAAGGAAACTTACACATAATAGATGACGAAACTATTTTTAAAATTCAAGAAATTTCATCTAATAAAATGGTTTTACTTCTTGAAGAAGATGTAGATTTAGATGAGAAAGTTGATTCTAAAGTTATTGTTACTTTTATAAAATAAAAAAGCTCAATAATTTAACACTACCCCCAAAAAGTTAGAAACAATTTGGGGGTATTTTTATAAAAAGAAGAGTAAAATATGATTTTGCATTTAAATTAAATATCTAAAGAAGGAGATAAAACAATATATTTACTAACCCGTTGTGCATTTTAAA
>NZ_DLJR01000007.1:0-17877 GCF_002484365.1 Empedobacter sp. UBA7611 | reverse complement strand
ATTAGCAACTTGAAACCGCCAAACGGTCTGTACTTCTATCCGTTTTAGAACCTCCGTCCCCTAATAATTGAGATAAAACTGAAGATGGTTTTAAGAAATTTTCGTATTGTGTACGGTTATAAGTAGCACCTAAAGTTGTACGAGCAGTTACATTTTTAGCAAGATCTGCTTCAACGAAACCAGTTCCATAAATACGTAAATATCTTGTTTGAGCATCCGTTTTTTCCATTTCATCAGCAACAGGATATCCCATGTAGTTCGCATTAGGATTGTAAACTTTATTTCCATCTGCATCTAAAATTACATTTCCGTTCGCGTCCATTGAATAAAAAGTCTCGTAAGGACGGTTTAACAATGTATTATAGAATGGAGATTGTGCGTTTACACGGTCACGAGGAGAATCTAACGTTGTGTAAGATCCGTTCACATTGATTCCGTAACGTAACCAATCTTTTACTTTTGTTGTGTTATTGAATGTAGCTGTAATTCTTTCTAAACCATCGTAGTATCTAACAGCTCCTTCATTTTTATCATAACCTACAGAAAAGTTATTTGATGATTCACCATCATTTTTACTAATCGAAATAAAGTGAGATGATGTAATACCGTTTTTGTATAGATCATCAGACCATTTATGATTATTTTTAGACAAAGTTGCAATCTCTTGTGATGTACGAGCTTGTCCCAAACCTAAATTACCAATAGTACTTAAACCATTTTGGTAGTTTAATAATTGTTCTGCATTCATCAAGTTGATATTTGGTAAATCAACCATTTGATTCACTCCAATACGAGATGAATAAGAAACAATTGCTTCTCCTTTTTTCGCAGATTTTGTTTTCATGATGATTACACCATTTGCTCCACGAGAACCGAAAATTGCTAATTGAGAAGCATCTTTCAATACTTTTACTTCTTCAATATCAGCTGGATTAATAGCATTAACATCAGCAGCTGTCATATATGTACCATCAACAACATATAATGGAGATTTTACACCACCATTCAAACCAATTGCACCACGAATTGTAACATTAGCAGTTGCACCAGGAGCACCACTCATCGCTTGAGATGACAAACCTGCTACTTTACCTCCTAACATTTGGTCGATAGATACAGATGGATTCATCTGTTCTAAATCTTTTGCTTTTACAGTTGTAACACCTGATTTAGATGGAGCATTGAAAATAGATTTCACAACAACTTCACTTAAATCAACCGTAGAATTTGTAGCAGCAGCGTACTTTAATGTACCTAAAGCGTTACTTGTAACACTAAATTCTTTTCCATTAACAACTAAAATATCTCCAATTTTAGCATCAATGTCAAATTTTCCGTCTTGGTCAGTATAGACAACTTTGTCCGCACCTTTTACAGATACTTCTACATCCGCTTCCGGAAAATTATCTGCGTCATTTACAACACCTGTTACTTGAGCAAATGCAGCTGTTCCTAAACCTAAGAAAGCTAACAAACTCAAAGATGTGATTCTTCTCCTCATAGTCTTATTTTTATAAAATAGGGAAACAAATCTGAACATTATTTTTTAGAGAAAAAAGAAAAATGATATATAATTAACATTTTATCTAAATAAGACATAATTTACTTTTTTTTATCAATTATCCATTTTTAATTACTTATTAAATAATTAATAAATCTTTTTTTAACTTTTTTTAATAAAATTAAAATTGATTTTATGTTAATTTTTTTTGAATTAAATAAAGTCAATATATATTAATAGTTAATTTTTATTTGAATTTTATACATTTCAGAATGTGAAATCACGTTAAAAAATGAAGAATATTTAGGAGTTTATTAACCTAATAAAAACAAAAAAAGGCAACCAATTGGTTGCCTTAATTATTATAATATTTAAACTGATTAATTAGTCAATTTTGATATTATCGATAACTAAATCATAAGCTTCATCTTTTCCTACTTTTAGTGCAAAAATATTTTCACCAGCAGTTTTTTGAATATCTACTCCTTCAATATTTAGAGTAACAAGAACCCATTCGCCTTTAGTATCAATTTTACCTGTATATTGATTTGCATCAATTGGTGATAAAGATACATTTGCATTCGATAAATCTCCTACATTATATACTACGTATTTTTTATCAGATTTATACACATTTAGTGACAATGATTTCCCAGATGTTCCTTTTACATAAAATGTAATTTTCTTTGGAGTTGCAGGAATTGTATTATTTACAATAGTTGTAAATACGTAATCATTAGCTTTTGGTGTTCCTTTTAAAAGTAATGCATTTGTGTTATCTCTACCAACACCAACTCCGCTAGTTGCATAGGTATCTTTCACTAAGCCAAAAGAGTTAATTGAAGATAAAAAGTCAGCCCAAACATTGAAATCAGAACCTTTGAACAATAAATTAGTTGCTTCTGTATTATTTCCTCCACCTGGATTTTGGCCTCCACCTACATCAAAACGAGGTTGATCGAATTTTACATCTTTTGTATCGCGGATATAAACTTGGTAAGTTGAATTGTAAATACTAACAACTACAGTAATCTCTCCACTACCTTTAGGTAATTCTTCATTGTACCATTTAGCATATCCAGAATTACGTAAGTCAACTGTTTTACCTGTTTTATCTACTAATACACGATTAACAGTTGTAGCTTCCACTCCATAAGTTTTATCTGTATCTGGAGATTGAAACTGAATATTTTTTATTGTTACTAATGTATTCAAATTCCCTGCATTTAAAGCTTCCGACAAACTATTAAATACTTTTGGAGTAATTGTTTTTACAGGGTCACATGTTTTGATCATATATTTCTTCATATTTATAGAAGGTATACGACCAACTGCATATTGCGGGTCAACAGATCCTATTTTCATAATTCCTCTATCTTTCGCTACAACTAAACCTTTCAATCTAATTTGGATTCTCGCTCCTAAAGGATAGCTTGTGTATAGATTAGATCCATCAATTTCAATCTGGATACCTGATGTTGGGTTTTCTACTTTATCTTGTAATGAAATTGTTTTATAAAAATTTCCTGTTTCGTCACTTGAAATTACATAAGCGTCCATTACAAGATCCTCTGCTATTGCTCCATTTGAATCAAGTTTTATCTGCCCAGAAGTTACTTTAGTTGTTAAATCAGCTATTGTAATATTTGCTGTTAATTTATCAGCACAATCGATTGGCGGAGTTGCATAATCATCATCTTGTACACAAGATTGAGTTATAAATAAGCCTAAGCTCAAAAGACTTGCTATTGTTAATTTTGATATTGTATTCATTTTAAATTGTATTCGTTGTTAATAAATTAAAATCTGAAATAAATGTTTGCGAAATAAGTTGTTCCCATTCCATAAAACATCTTTGGACCAAATAAAGTTCTATAATTTGTATCGATCGCTTTCTCGTAGTTACCAATTCTTAATTGCTCAAAACCTCCAGTAACGTAGTTTTTATTATTCAACACGTTATTAATAGTTCCTGAAATACCTGCAGAATATTTCCCTATACGAAATGTTTTTCCCATGTTAATATTTAACATGATTTCGTTACTTAACTTTTCTTGTTTTAAAATCTTTTTTAAATCTTCATTGTTTACGTCTAATAATTCTCCTCCTTCAGCCTCACTTTTTGTAAAAAAGTTTACAGTTCTTCTATATGCGGCTGGATCAATATAATTGTTAGCTAATAAGTTTCCTGAAGCTCCAATCCACCAAAATTTAGGATCACGGTATTCTGCACTTAAAGTAAAACCAGACTGAGGTCCACTTCCTACTTTATAGTTTTTAAGATATGCAGTCCCAAAATTTCTATAAGGTAAAGCATCATTACTGTAATCATCTGAATATAAATTATAGTTTGGATTATCTTTATATAAATATTGACCGATAGAAGCTACAGCTGAAAGAGTTAAAACAGGAAAAACCTGAGCTTCAATTGCTAATTCTGTTCCTAAATATTCTTTTCCAACACCTGTCATTACTTCTGAAACGAATACTTGATCATTTGCTCCGTCGATATAACCAAAAGCTTTTTCAATTTCGTCTTTTGTTCTTGTATAAAATGCCGTAGCACGCGCTTTAATACGTGGAGCTCTTAAAATATATGATAAATCACTTGAGAATATTTTTGCACTCTCAACACCATCAACAGTTACATTCGTTACACGAGCATTTGGAAAAATCTCATCAGAAGTTGGTGCTTCTGTTTGGTACATAACATTTGCCTGAATAAAATTACGACCATCTAATTTTACTAAGAAATTAGATTTCACTCCAAAATCTAAGAAATCGTAAGTTTTACTTTTTCCATAAGAAGTAGTCTGATAAGATTCGTGCATCCATTTACCATCACGATAAAATTTCGTCAAAGCAGCTTTCATTCCAATTGTTACATCTAAAAATTTTCCTTTTATTTTAGATTGAGCGAATAAATCTGCATAATCACGATTAATTTCATAATTATACCCTTGACGCTGCCCTTTTGTTGGCTGATAGTCAGGGTCTAAAATGTTAAATCTAGCATGAGTAAAGTTATCTTTATTCTCAACATATTGTCCACCTAATAAATCTTGTATTTCACGATATAATTGAGATTTCGTATTTTGATAAGAAGCTGCAATTGTCAAATCTATATTAGGCGCTAACTCTGTCTGAAAATTCGTATAAGCAGTTGCTGTTTTATCTTCGTTAACATCTGCAGTCAACCAATAAACAGATCTCCCAGCATTGTTAATATTAGCTTCATATAAACTTGTCCAATCTATTTGAGAAATTTGGCCACTTCTCCATAATTCAGTTTGATTGTTTATAGCACTTTGACTTGCTCCACTATATGCAAAATAAGATGGTAAATTACGATAGTAAACTGGAGAAGGATTATTTCCTGCAAACCAATCTAAACGAGAACTACTTTCTTTACCAAATTGATAAGAAACTGTTGTTGTTAATTTTGATTTATTGTTAATATTCCAATGATGCGTCAACATATTAATAGGCTCGAATGTTTTCTTTACACGCTCATTACGTTTTTCACCATCTTGCCATCCCCAATAAGAATTGTAATAAATCCCCATCATATCCACAACTTCTTGTGTATTAGGTGAACCTGTAGAACGACGAGTTGGCGCACCAAAACTTGTAAAGTTTAAAGTATGTTTTTCATTAAACTTTTTCTCAACTCCTAAGTAGTAAGCGTATGCATCATAAAAAGTACCTTCTATAATACCTTCTTCTGCCCAACGTCTACTTCCAGAAACCATAAACGCCCAACCATTATCCATCAATCCCGTATTATATGTAGCCATTACACGGTTTCTGTATGAACGATTTGTACTAGAATAAGCCAAACTTACTCCCTTACGCATTGTTGAAGGACGAGTATCAAAATTTGTAACTCCACCTAAATCACCAAAAGCATAATTAGAAGGTTCAATTCCGTATGTTAACTCATCTGGACGACGAGTTACATCATTCAAACCTCCCCAGTTGTTAAAAGTTGCACGACCATTATCCATTTTATTCATACGAACTCCATTGAATAATACATCATTATATTTGTTGTCTAAACCTCTTGGTTTAAACCAATACGAACCTAATTCGTACGCAGAAACGCGAGCAAAAACATCGCGTGAAGATTGTAAAAGTCCTGAATTTGAAGCTGTCGAACTTTCATCATCAGATAATTCATCATCTGTTAATGTAATAATTCCAACTTCTGCTGTATTTGGATTAAATGTTAATTTAATATCACCTAAGTCAAGCTCTTTTTGCCCTGCTACTGTGATTTCTTTTTCATATGGGTCATAGCCCACGCCATAAACTTGTAATTTGTACGTTCCATCCGGAATATCTACAAACTGAAAATATCCTATACGATCGGTGATAGCAGCATCGCTTACTGCTCCTCCGTCCAAACGTACAGTGAGGTTATAAACCTCTTCACCTGTAGCAGCATTTTTTGCTACCCCAGTAACCTTTGTTTGCGCCTGCGCCATAGCGACAGTTGCTGCAAAGACTGAAAGACTTAACAATAATTTGTTCATTCAAACGAATTTTTATTTATAAATTAGCTCTTTATTTCCTTCATCAGAAAAAATAGGACAACAAATTTAGTAAATTCATAATTAATAACATATGTTTAAAATTAATAAATCTTTAACTTTATTAATAATTTTTAATTTATTCTTAACGTTAAATGTTAAAGCTCAAAGCAAATATTCAAGTGCAACTGTAGCGTTTTACAATGTCGAGAATCTTTTTGACACCATAAAATCAGTTGGATATGTAAATGGAACTTTACCTTTTAATGACAAAAATTATCACATTCAGATTGCAGAATCTGACATATCGAAGTACGAAACAGAAGAATTCAAACAAAGTTATACGTACGAAAATATAAAAGGAAAGAAAATTATCCGTCCATTAATTCTTCAAGAAGAATTTTTACCAAACGGAAATAAAAGATGGAATACAGAAAAATATTTCCAAAAAGTCAATAATATTTCAAAAGTTATTAGCGAATTAGGCGCAGATGTTACAGGCTCTGCTCCAGTAATCGTAGGTATTTGTGAGATCGAGACAAGAGAAACTTTAGAAGATTTAGCAAAAAGCTCTGCTTTGAAAAAATACGATTATGGTGTTGTTCATTTCAATTCGTTTGATGCTCGTGGAGTTGATACAGGTTTATTGTATCAAAAATCTCGTTTCAAGGTAATTGATGCAAGACCTCATCCAATTTTCAATTATGATGCTGAAGGTAAACGCAAATATACGCGTGATATTCTACAAGTTACAGGTTTATTAGACGGTGAAGAAATCACTTTTTTAGTGAATCACTGGCCTTCTCGTAGTGGTGGAGAAAAAGTTTCGATGCCAGCTCGTATGGAAGCAGCAAAGGTGATGAAAGGAATTTTTGATGAGTTAAAATCTAAAAATCCAAATGCAAAAGTAATTGCAATGGGTGATTTTAATGATGATCCTATTTCTCCAAGTATTAAAAACACATTTGATCCGGCCGGAGAAATTGCTAAAGTTTCGGATAACGGATATTATGACCCTATGTTACCTTTATATAAAAAAGGTGTTGGTACTTTAGCTTATCGTGATGCTTGGAATCTATTTGATCAATTTATCTCAACTTCATCATTGGTTACAAAAAATAAAGATTATTCAACGTATAAAATCTTCAAAACTGAAATTTACAACAAAGATTATTTAAAAGCGAAAGAAGGTGCATATAAAGGATTCCCTAACCGTATGTGGAGCGGCGATACTTATCGTGCAAACGGTTATTCTGACCACTTTCCAGTCTATACAATCTTATTAAAACAAGCAAAATAAAAATGAACAAATTAGAGCAATTATTTAGTCAAAAAAATAAAAACCTCATTACAATATACACAACAGCTGGGTATCCGAATTTATCGGATACCCCTGTTATTTTAAAAGAATTAGATCAAAACAATGTTGACATTATCGAAGTCGGTATTCCATATTCTGATCCTTTAGCTGATGGTCCAACAATACAAGCTACAAGTGAAAAAGCGTTAGCAAATGGAATGACGTTGGACATTTTGTTTGAACAATTAAAATCGGTTCAAAATGAAATTTCTTCGCCAATTGTTTTGATGGGTTATTACAATCAAGTAATGACATTCGGATTAGAAAAATTCTTACAAAACTGTCAAGAAAGTGGAGTTTCAGGCTTGATTTTACCTGATATGCCGTACGAAATTTACTTGACGCAACACAAAGAATTATTTGAGAAATACGATCAAAAAGTTACATTTTTAATTACACCTTTAACAACAGAAAAACGCATTAAAGAGATTAATGATGCAACTTCTGGATTTGTTTATATCGTTTCGAGTTCAGCTACAACTGGTGCTACACAATCTAATTATAATGAAGATTTTTTGTCAAATGTTAAAAATTTAGGTTTAACAAAACCACATCAAATAGGATTTGGAATTTCGACAAAAGCTGATGTAGAAAAAGCTTGGAATTACGCAGATGGAGCAATTATCGGAAGTGCTTTTTTACGTGTTTTAGAAAATTCGAATGGAAATCTTTCTGGAGCAATTAAAGATTATCTTTCAGAATTGAGATAAAAAATAGTTTTCAAAACAAAAAGCAAGCTTAATTCAGCTTGCTTTCTATTTTGGAAATGTTTTATCTAAAAAATTATTCAACAATTAAGATGAAATAATTCTTTTTACCTTTTTGTAATAAAACGTATTTATCTGCGATTAAATTTTCTGTTGTTAACACAAATTCTTCCGCTACTTTTTCTTTGTTTACAGAAATTGCGTTTGCTTTCAATTCACGACGCGCTTCTGAATTTGATTTTAAGAAACTAGATTTTTCAGCTAAAGCAGTAACAATATCCAATCCCGCTTCGATATCAGTTTTTGCAATAGTTGCTTGAGGCACACCTTCGAAAACTGATAAGAAAGTATCTCCATCTAATTCTTTCAAATCTTCTGAAGTTGATTTTCCGAATAAAACTTGAGATGCTTTTTCTGCTTTGCGTAATTCTTCAACACCATGAACTAAAATTGTAATTTCAGTTGCTAATTTACGTTGTAATTCGCGTAAATGTGGCTCTTGACGATGACGCTCGATTAAATCATCAATCGCTTCTTTTTCTAAGAACGTATAAATTTTGATGTAACGTTCAGCATCAGCATCCGCTTGATTTAACCAAAATTGGTAGAATTTATAAGGAGAAGTACGGTTTTTATCTAACCAAATATTTTCACCACCTTCCGATTTCCCAAATTTAGTTCCGTCCGCTTTAGTTGTTAATGGACAAGTAAAAGCAAAAGCTTCACCTTGTACTGTACGACGAATTAATTCTGTTCCTGTTGTAATATTTCCCCATTGATCAGAACCTCCCATTTGCAATTTTGCACCTAATTCTTTGTACAAATGTAAATAATCATATCCTTGAATCAATTGATATGTAAATTCTGTGAAAGACATTCCGACATTCGATTCAGAAGATAGTCTAGATTTTACAGAATCTTTTGCCATCATATAATTTACAGTAATGTGTTTTCCGACATTACGTGCAAAATCGATGAACGAAAAATCTTTCATCCAATCATAGTTATTCACCAATAAAGCTGAATTTCCATTATTCGTATCAAAATCTAAGAAACGAGACAATTGTGCTTTAATTCCAGCAACATATTTATTCAATGTTTCTTCGTCTAATAAACTTCTCTCTGCTGCTTTACCAGTAGGATCACCGATAAAACCAGTTGCACCACCAACCAAGGCGATTGGACGATGACCATGACGTTGCAAATGAACCAATAAGAAAATAGGAACCAAACTTCCAACGTGAAGAGAATCTGCCGTAGGATCGAAACCTACATAACCAGAAGTCATTTCTTTATTTAGTTGTTCTTCTGTCCCTGGCATAATATTGTGAACCAGTCCTCTCCAAGTCAATTCTTCAATTAATGGATTCATAGTATTTTAATATATTTTTTATCTAATTTTTACAAGATACAAAGTTATGATTTTTCAGTAGATTATAAATGATCTGTCAAAATAAAACTTATTTGATATATTTATTTAAAATTTGAATAAAAGGAATACATGCAAACACTTTTCGAGAACGAAAAATTTAAATGGATAAACTTACAAAATCCAACAAAAGTTGAGTTGAATGAAATTGCCACAAAATATTGTTTTCAGAAATTAACGATTGAAGATAGTTTGGAGCCTGGACATTTACCTAAATATGAATCAGATGATTCAAAAGTTTCGTTTTTGTTAATTCGTTTTTTTGATAAAGAACACCGTATGTTGAAAAACACTGTTCGAGAATTTAGTCACAAAATCAGTATTTACATCGGTGCAGATTTTATTGTGACTGTTCATCAAAAGGAAACGGATATTTTTGACAAAATTCAGAAAAAGTATTTAGCTAATACTGATCCTTCTAAAATCATTATCAAAGGAATTTTGTATCGTATTATTTCCGAAACCATCAAAACGTATGAAGAACCAGCATATCAAATGGACGAAGAAGTCAATCAACTCGAGCATTTGATTTTTACAGATGATTTTAGAAAAATTAAACTTCCTACCTTATATAAAATCAAACGAGAAGCGACAGCTTGCAAAAAAATATTAGATTATACGCTTGAAGCACTGAAAGAATATCGCGCTGATAACAAAAAGACAAGTTCATCACAGGATTTGTACGAAGAAAACGTAAAAATGTTACACTTGCATTCACAAATTGTAGATGACGTACAAAGTTTGTTAACAATTTATCTTTCGTTAAATGGACAGAAATCTAACGAAATCATGCAAACGCTTACCGTTTTTTCTGCATTTTTCTTACCCTTAACTTTTATCGCTGGAATTTATGGAATGAATTTCGATTTCATGCCCGAGTTAAATTACAAATTAGGCTATCCAATTTGTTTACTTGTCATGTTATTAGTGGTAATTTTTATTTACTTTTGGTTCAGGAAAAAAAAATATTTATAATTCAGTATGATTTTCGTAACGGGAGGAACAGGTTTGGTTGGCGCGCATTTGTTGGTAGAATTGGCAAAAAAGCAACAACCTATTCGTGCCTTAAAACGAAAAACATCTAACACAGCAACCATCCAAAATTTTTTTGCGGAACAAAATGCTTCGCAATTTTATCAATTTATTCATTGGATTGATGGTGATTTGTTGGACGTAACTGAACTTCCAAATTTATTAGACGGGATCGAAACAATTTATCACGCTGCGGCTTTTGTTTCATTTGATGAACGTCAAGAAGAAGAAATTTTCAATACGAATATTTTAGGAACTGAGACTTTGGTAAATGAAGCGATTGATTCTGGCGTGAAAGAATTTTTCTTCATCAGTTCTATTGCTTCGATGGATGATTTGAATCCTTCAACTAAAATGATTGACGAACGTTCTGGTTGGAATAATGGCTTGACGCATTCTTCTTATTCTATCTCAAAATTTAGAGCAGAAATGGAAGTTTGGCGTGCTTCACAAGAAGGTATTAAAGTTATTATTATAAATCCTGGTGTAATCATCGGAACTTTGGATACTAAACGTGCAAGCGAAAGTTTGTTTCAACAAAATTCATCAAAAAGCGATTATGCTCCTTCGGGCGGAACAGGATTTGTAGATGTACGCGATGTAGTAAAGATTTTTTTAGAATTAATTAATCAACAAGTTTACAATCAAAAATTTGTGGTAATTTCTGAAAATAAAAGTTACCGTGAAGTATTTGATCTTGTTTCGATCAATAGCAAACGTTCAGTCAAAAATGTTTCGAATACAACCTTGAAAATCATTAAAAATCTATCTATTTTCAGTCGAATTTTTGGTGGAAAATATATGACAAAAGCGAATTATTATTCATTGACAACTTATACCAAATACGACAATTCTAAAGTTAAAAATTTGCTTCAATACGAATTTATTCCAATCAAAGAAGCAATTGATTATCATTATAAACGTTTTCAAAAGCTGAATTCTACAAAATAGTTTACTTTTGTTTTATGGAACAACAATTCATTTCAACACTTTCAATAACTGCTTCGGAATTAAAATCAGGAAGCGTTTCTGCTAAAAGTCCATCAAATATTGCGTTGGTAAAATATTGGGGGAAAAAGAAAAATCAAATCCCTACCAATAGCTCTATCAGCTACACATTAACGAGTAGCTACACAGAAACTGAATTAAAATTTACGCCAAAAACGTCGGATACTTTCGAAGTTGAAGTTTATTTGGAAGGCGAATTGAAAGAAAGTTTTGCTCCAAAAATCATTACTTTTTTCGAAAGAATTACAGTATATATTCCATTTTTGAATCAATTCAAATTTGAAGTTCACACACATAATTCGTTTCCACATAGTTCTGGAATTGCTTCTTCAGCTTCTGGAATGTCGGCAATGGCATTATGTTTAGTTCAAATTGAGAATATTCTTGGCGCAAATTTATCAGAAGAAGACGCCAAGAAAAAAGCTTCTTTCTTGGCTCGTTTAGGTTCTGGAAGTGCTTGTCGTTCGGTTTACAAAGGTTTGGTTGAATGGGGAGAAAATGATTTTATCGAAGGTAGTTCAGATTTATTTGGAACAAAATATCCAGATGTCGAAATTCATGATGTTTTCAAAACTTTTCATGATACCATTTTATTGATTCACGAAGGTCAAAAATCGGTTTCTTCTACTGTTGGTCACAATTTAATGAATGGACATCCGTATGCAGAACGTCGTTTTGTGGAAGCAAATGAAAACTTAAAAGCTTTATTACCAATTTTAAAATCTGGCGATATCAAAGCGTTTGGAGAATTGGTAGAACATGAAGCTTTGACATTGCACGCCATGATGATGATGTCGAATCCTGCATTTATTTTGATGAAACCAAATACAGTTGCTGCTTTAGAAAAATTGTGGGAGTTCCGTCGTGAAACAGGAAATCATTTGTATTTCACATTAGATGCTGGCGCAAATGTACATTTATTGTATCCTTCGCAAGATGCGGAAGCTATTGAAATTTTCATCGAAAATGAATTAAAACAATTCTGTCAAAACGGAAATTACATAAAAGATAAAGTGAGTTTTTAATCACTTCTAAAACTAAAAAAGCAAGCTACAAGAGCTTGCTTTTTTAGTTTAACTATTTTTGTCATGTTGAATTCATTTCAACATCGCATATTTTATGAGAATCTGAAACAAGTTCAGATTGACAACGATGATATTTTCTAAAGAAATTTCGATTTCAAATAAAAAAGTAATCCAAAATTGAATGACTTTGTAGCTATTTTTAATATGTTTCTTCAATTGATTTTACCATATTATAAATGAACTCGTTGTAAGGCGTCGGAATATTATATTGTTTTCCTAAACTGATAATTTCGCCTGCAAATTCATCCACTTCCGAATATCGTTTTGCTTCGCGATCTTGTAACATCGAAGTTTTACCAAATTCATCCACAATTTTCATCGTAGATTTCATTCGATCCACTTCTTCTTGACCAATTGCAACTCCATGTGCATTCCCAACCGCAAGAACTTCATTAGAAATCATATCCATTAAAACCTCGAGATGTTGATTGGTACGAAATTGTCCATATGGAAACTCCAACAAAAATGTCAATTGATTTCCAACAACATTTACCAAATATTTCGCCCATTGTGCTTTCTGAATATCATCCGATAATTGATTTGGAATTTCAGCAGCATTCATCAATTCATGTAAATCGACTAATTTATTATGGTTGATTGAATCCATTTTCCCAAAAATAATTTTTCCAATGCTCGAAAACGTCACACGATTATCAACTTTTACCGCATCCATATACGCAACCGCATTCACCACACGATCCCATCCAAAATGATCTGCCAAAACACGTTCAGAAGAAATTCCGTTCATCAAACTTACAATCATCGTATGTTCACCAACAAAAGGCTTCATATCTTCTATCGCTTGCTGTAAATTCGAACTTTTAACGACTAAAAATATATAATCTGGATAATTATTCTCCTCGATTTTTGTAACATAATTAAAATCATACGCTTTATCATTCACAAAAATTTGCGATTTTTCGTATCGATTTTTTCGCTCCTCATTTACAATTACACTTACAATTTCTGGATTATATTCATAAAAACTCGCTGCATATTTTGCTCCTAAAGCTCCCAATCCAAGAAAATAAATTGATTTCATTTTTTTGTTATTTAGAAGATAAATTTAAAATAAAATCTACAACATTTACGAATTTAAGTCTTTGAAAAAATTTAATATTTCGGTTATAATTAGTTTTGATAAACTTTTGACAATTCTTTTGGATTGAGATACAAATAATAAATCAAATTACGCAAATCATCAAGATTTGAGCTAGAGTCTACAGCTATTTCATTGTCTTTTTGAAAATTCTTTTTAAAAACATCATACAATTGATTTATTTTCTTCCAATTATCTTTTGCAGCAATTTTTTCAACAGATTTATTGTTCGCCGATTTCGCTAATTGCGAAGGCGTTTTCTGAATCGCTTCAAATAAAACATATAGATTGTTGACACGATTGATATAATTGTATGTTTCATTTACGGCAAAATAATTCAGAAGAGTTTTCTCTTCATCCGAAATTTTCAAGCTAGAAATTAACTTCATTTCCTCGCCCAACCATTCATAAGCCGATAATCCAATTTGAGAAGCATTTTGCGTTACAACCATTCTTGGAATTGGTTCTGCATTTGCAATTTTATTTAATGTAAATTCTGTTCTTTGATTCAAAATATTCAATCGATTATTTGCAGGAGCAAGACATTCAAAGCATAATCGCAATTGTATCCTAACGCAATAATCTCTTCAAATTCAGAAAAAATATCGGCAGAAGTATCGTTGTTAAAACTCTCAAAATTTTGCAAACAATTATCTTGATATTTTTCTATAAAATCATTCATAGAAGAATAATCTTTTTTATCATCATCCCAAATAAGATTAAAATTATAAGCAAAAATATTCACAAATTGCATCGTTTTACTTTGAGGATTTTCATCAACAAATTTTTGATATACTTCTACTTTAGGAGATTCTATATCGTAATCATCCATCAACGCAATTAAAAATCGTTCATTGATTGGAGTTTTAGTTCCAAATTTCTTTCCAACTGACTTTTTAAATTTCTCTTTATAATCAACAAAATATGATTTTTGATTATCATTCACCACAAAATAAACTTCGAGTTCAGAAAGAAGCCCAACTTTTTTGCCTAATTCTATATTATTATCCAACATATATTTTTCGAAAGTAGAATAATCAATTCCTTTTTCTTTCGTTTTTTCTAAGATCGTTTCATCAGGATAAACTCTCGAACCAAAAGGTAAAGAATATAAAAAAGGTCCATCTGCAAAAAGCTGAACAGAGGTAAATAATGTCAGTAAAAAAGTAAAAAGTAGTTTTTTCATAAGGTTGATTTTTATATAATTAGAAATTTTATTGAATATTTTTTCAATTTTTAGATGATTTAACATGAATAAAATTTATTATTAAAGCATTTTCTTTATATTAATTCAAACAAGACAATTCTTCAAATTGTTCTTTTAGAAAATAGTTTTTACATATATTTAACAAATTAATACATCACACGTGAGTCAAATAAATAATACTGAAGAAAAAGAATTACAAAGAGGCCTTACTAACCGACATATTCAATTGATTGCTTTAGGTGGCGCGATTGGAACTGGTTTGTTTTTAGGAATTGGACCTGCTGCTGTTTTAGCTGGACCATCTGTTATTTTGGGATATGCAATTGCAGGAATTATAGCCTTTTTTATTATGCGCCAATTAGGAGAAATGGTTGTTAACGAGCCTGTTTCAGGAAGCTTTAGTCATTTTGCATATAAATATTGGGGATCTTTTGCTGGATTTGCTTCTGGTTGGAATTATTGGATTCTTTACGTTTTAGTAAGTATGTCCGAATTGACTGCAATCGGAATTTATGTACAATTTTGGTGGCCAGAAATTCCATTATGGGCGTCGAGTTTGTTCTTTTTTATTGTGATTAACGCATTGAATTTAGGCTCAGTAAAAATGTTTGGTGAAGCTGAATTTTGGTTTTCTATCATCAAAGTTATTGCGATTATTGCGATGATTATTTTTGGAGCTTACCTTTTAATAAGCGGAACTGGAGGTGAACAAGCAACAATACAAAATCTTTGGAACAACGGAGGTTTTTTTCCAAAAGGTTGGTTATCTGGTAATAGCGAAGGCGGTTTTAGTGGATTATTCGCCGCAATGGCTCTTATTATGTTTTCTTTTGGAGGTTTAGAATTGATTGGCATCACAGCTGCTGAAGCTAAAAATCCAGAAAAAACAATTCCAAAAGCAACCAATCAAGTAATTTATAGAATTTTAATCTTCTATGTTGGAGCATTAATTATCTTATTTTCGTTAGCTCCTTGGGAAACGATTACGGATAAAAGTAGTCCTTTTGTAATGGTTTTTGAGAATTTGAATCATTTGAAACTAAATATTTTTGGTAACACAATTGATTTTTCAAGATTAATTGCCAATGCACTAAACATTATTGTTTTGACGGCTGCTTTATCAGTTTACAATAGCTCTGTTTACAGTAATAGTAGAATGTTATATGGTTTGGCAGAACAAGGAAATGCGCCTAAATTCTTAAAAAAATTAAACAAAAATCACGTCCCTGTTATGGCGATTTTAGTTTCATCTTTTTTCGCAGCAATTTGTATTTTAATTAATAAAATAATTCCAGAAGATGCATTTCATGTATTGATGTCTTTAGTGGTTTCTTCGTTGGTAATTAACTGGATTATGATTTCGATAACACATCTTAAATACCGAAAACAAAAGAATTTGGAGAATACAAAAACATTATTTCCATCTTTCTTGTATCCTATCAGTAATTATATTTGTCTAATTTTCTTATTTGGAATTTTAGTGATTATGTGGTTTACAGGACTTAAAATTTCAGTAGAATTAATTCCAGTTTGGTTGATCTTCCTTTACATCGCTTATCGAATTGTAAAAGAAAATAAAAAGAAAAATTCTTTATAAGAAGAAACAAAAAATCCGCTCAATGAGCGGATTTTTTAATCGACTTTGGTTGCAAAGCAAACCTATTTTTAAATATATTTTTTGATTTCTGTCACCAATTGTTCTTTTGGTCGTGCTCCACTTTGTTTCCATAATAATTCACCATTTTTGAAAATGGCAAAAGTCGGAACTCCTTGCACTTGATATCGTGCAGCTAAATCTTGATATTTATCAACATCCACTTTTAGGATTTTGACATCATCTCCCAATTCTTCTTTCACTTGTTGCAAAACTGGACCCATCATTTGACAAGGACCACACCAAGTTGCAAAAAAATCTAACAAAACTGGTTTATCTGAATTAATAATTTCTTCGAAAGTCATCGTTTTTGATTCTTCTTTGTTATTTGATTGATTTTTATTTCGGTTGAATAAATTTTTAAACATCTTTATTTTTTCTTCTTAAATATACTAAAAAAAGCACTTCCGAAGAAGTGCTTCATAATTAGCTTTACTAATTATTAACCTAACCTATGAAAAATTTATTCTACTGTTAGTGCTACTAACATTTAGATATAATCAAAACAAATACCAAGTTTAAAATACTGACAATCTGTTTTTTACATTTAACATAATTTAAGAAATAGGTTAACGCAAATATGTTTTATTTTAGAAATTCTACTATAATTCACACACAAATTTTGGATTAACTGACTTTATTTCAGCTATCACTGACATTATTTCTTCTTTGGTTGAATTATCTTCCAATCTTTTCAATTGTTCCGAATTCAAACCAATCATTTGTATAAATGTAACTTTTCCATGCGGCGTATCAATTTCATCTAAATCATCATCCTTGATAAAAGCCAAACCAACAATGTCCGTTTCCGAATCTGTACGAATTGGACCTCCTAAGGGTAAAAATTGGTACTCATCAAACCAAACTTTTGTTTCGTTCACGAATCGTCCCAAATTATTCATTAATTGAACCACCCAAAAAGGATCTTCACCATTATCATCTTTAACAGGTTTCACACGGAAAGAAAACTCAAATCCCCACTTACTAAAATCCGCTCCTACACTTTCCTCAGAATAGTATAAATGCGACATTCCGTAACTCACCAAATGATAATAACCATTGACATCAAAGACCGCAACTCCATCAATTGGATCATCACCTCCTTGAAAAGACATCACTTGAGGCGAATAAAAACGAGGCTCTAAAGTCCCATAAACTTCTTTTAAGCGATTTTCGATCGCAATTGCACCAACCGCTTGATCTGATTTATATTGTTTTTTGTATTCTTCTACATTCATGATGCAAAAATAGTTTATCCAATCT
>NZ_DLJR01000039.1:0-4900 GCF_002484365.1 Empedobacter sp. UBA7611 | reverse complement strand
AACAAGGGGAAGATTACACAATGATAAAGAATAAAGAATCAAAAGAGATACAATATGTAATGGATATCTCTAATGAATAAGGTTTACATTGTATTTTATCATCAAAACCAAAGTCAGTTTTTATAAATCACAAACTGGAAGTCCACTTCGAACCAAAGGTTACATTCCCTTTTTGAAGTACGATATCTGAATGTAAAAATTTGGCTGCATCTGCTGACTTTTTCACTTTAACGCTGCTTCGCTCCATCATCTCTTTTTCGTATGGATGTAAAACATCTTCACGTAGATTGACTTGTTTATTTTGCGCATGATAAACTGAGGTGATTTTTTGTGCCAACAATAAAGCATCTAACAAAGCCTGATTGGCACCTTGCCCTTTGAAAGGACTCATCGGATGTGCTGCATCGCCTATTAAAGTAACAGGACCTACATTTTCTAATAAATTTGGCGTTAATAAATCTCGGTCGTAAACAGGATATCCCGTAATCTGTTTAGCTTCGGTAGCGGCGATAATTTCTGGAATAGGAGAGTGCCAATGCGTTCTTTTCGCAACTTCTGTTTTTAAGGCTTCAGAACCTTTTTTACTTAAATTTTTAGCATCTTCTTCTGACATTAGAAAACTAAATTGCCACATAATCGACTCTTTATCATACGGCATCATATACATTCGTTCCGTTCCATTTGCGGTCTGAAACACCGTTGCACCATCTAACAAATGATTATCTAAATCTTTTAAAGCATTTAGTTTACAGATTCCTAAAATCACAATACAACCTAAATATCTTAATGGATTTGTATCTTCATTGATAATCAACCGACGCACCGAACTACGTATGCCGTCTGCACCAACAAGTAAATCAGCTTTAAAATGTTTTTTTATTCCATCAACATCAAACGTTAATTCGACTTTATCATCAACTTTAAAATCAGTTAATTGATGATTCCATAAAACTTGTTTATCACCACCCAATTGCTCTAAAAAAGCTAAACGCAAAGATTGTCTTGCAATGTGAATATTGGTATGTTTATTCTTGTTTTTTGCTTCAATAGCTTCTTTGTCTTGCAATTTTCTTATTCCCCATTCGCCAATCACATTTCCTTCTATGGTATGTGCCAAATGCAGCGTAGAAACAATACCCTGATCCAAAGTTGTAATTCCAAACTTTTTTAGTTCCTTACTCGCTTGTTGTAACGTTAATCCATAACCTTGCGAACGATCGTTGAAAGCGCGATCTCGCTCGAAAAGTGTAAAAGGAATTTGTCGATGCAAACACGCTAATGCTAACGCAATTCCACCAATCCCAGCTCCTACAATAGCAATATGAGGATAATTTTTATTGGTTTGAGGGAATTCTTCTGTTTGCGTTAAACCAGATCCTAAGCAAGTTGTACAAATTTGCATCGAACTTTTTGGTTTATTTGGAATAGTGTTGTCGTTTTTATTTTTTTTCGATTGAGGAAGAGAGGCTTCATAACGCAATTGTTTCTTTTTCGAAACACCTTGACTTTTTTTTCCAAGACCATTGCAATTCTTGCAGCTTATCCAATTTATTTGTTTACTCAATTCTAAAAATTTTTGCAAAAATACAATTTACTGTATTTTATTCTGTGTACTGTTTGATATTATATTTTGGAAATTACTAAAACTATTCTAATTTTTTGAATTACCAAGCTCTATTTTGAAAGCGATAAATAATTTGTTCTTAGAAAATCATTTTTTGTAATTTATATTCAGTTTCTTGTTTATTTTCAAATTGAAAAAGAAGTTATGATTTAGTGAAGAAATCTGAATGTAAGATATTTTATTCTATGAAAAACCTCGTTTAATGTTTTCTAAACGAGGTTTGATGATATTTTTGAGATAATTGTAACTCTTAAAATAAATGATGTTACTCGGTTATAACATTATTCAAAAAGTCTTGATTATTAACAAGTTGTTGAATAAGATTATCGATTGCTGGAGGTAAAAACTTTTCAAATTTAGCACCTTTTGTGTTTGCTTTTCCTGTAATTAAGTCAGTCCAAACAACTTTTCCATCTTTGTCAACCAATTGAAATTTAACTGTAATTTCTGGGATTAACTGAACAGTAGAGAATCCAGAAATTGCTTCATAATCTAATTTTTGTAACTCAGATTTTAGAATATAATCATTACTACCGTTAACTGAAATATTTTTTTCATTGAAACCATTTTTTATAGCTTCGGTTAAAATTTCTGAAACTGGTTTTTCCGCCATATATGCACCTGACATCGTTTGATTGTACATGTTTTTCTTGTAAAAAATAACCTTTTCATCACTGTATCCTCTCATGTCTTTCATTTCGTCAATTTTAACAATTTTACTAGAAGATAGTCTATCACTAACTTTTAGGTTCGATTGATAATTAATTTGCTTGACAGAATTAGATAAAGCACAACTTGTTAAGGTTATTAATGAGATACCCAAGAGAAGTGTTGTAAATTTTGATTTCATTTTTTAAAATAATATATCTTACCATAACGGAAAAAGTAACATTTAATTGTAGATAAATTTACTAATAAGGATAATTGCATAGATTTCAAAATATTGTTATTAAAATAATACGAAGGATAGAAAAGAAATTATTGAGTGATTTTAATCCTGAATTAGGAAATGAAAGATAAATTGTATTATTAGAAATTTTTGTGATAATTATTTTCTAAAAAGTAATAGTTAATCTAGGTTTATTAGTTTACTTTCTTTAATCGAAAATCTTAAGATACAAAACCAAAAAAGGATTTCAATTGAAATCCTTTTTCTATACTAACTAATTGATAAAATTATTTATCAATCGAACCCATTACGCGTTGCATAAAAGTATTGGCAGCAGTACGCTCGTCCAATCCTTCTTCTTCCATCATTTGCTTCATTTCCATAGCTCCACAAATGTTAGAAATCATTTCTCCAATTACTTCTTGTTCTGGCTCCTTTACAGCTGGAGAATCAGCATAAACTTCCAAAACTTCTAAAGCTGTTTCCATTGCTTCAATAGAAACGTTTTTTGCTAAATTCTTAAATACCGGCAGCTTCATTGATCAATTCTTTTACAGCATCAATTTTAGACGCAGTTACTTGTCCTACATTTTGTCCTCCTTTAAATACCGCGAAAGTTGGTAAGTTAGGAACATCAGCTAATTTTCTTGATTCTACTAATTTCTCAGCATCAACATATAAAAACTCAGCTTGACCTTCATATTCAGCCGCTAATTTTTTGAATTTTGGTTTTACTAAACGGCAGTTTCCACACCATCCAGCACCATATTGTACAATTACTATATTGTTATCAGCAACTACTTGTGCTAAGTTATCTTGTTCTAATTCTGCAAACATTTTATTAATTTTTAAGCGTTAAAAATTGGGTATAAAAAAGGCTGTCTAAGTGTTGAACTTAGTGATTTTTATTGAAAATGAATTCATTAAAATCTCCTGTCAATTTTTTTAGACAGCCTCTTCGTGAATTTTGAAAATCAAAAGATTTTCAAGTTATTTTTAGTGAGAAGCTAAGTAAGAAGCTACACCATCTTTAGTAGCGTTCATTGCATCTTTTCCTTCTTCCCAGTTTGCTGGACAAACTTCACCATATTTCTCAACGTGTAAAATAGCGTCTAATAAACGTACATACTCATCGATGTTACGTCCTAATGGTAAATCGTTGATTGTTTCGTGACGAACAACACCGTTTTTGTCGATGATGAAAGTACCACGGTAAGCAACTGGAGCTCCTTCAAATTTTAAAGAATCATTTTCTTCATTGTAAACATACTCACCAGCTAAAACTCCGTAATCCATAGCGATAGTTTTTGCTAAGTCAGCAACGATTGGGTAAGTAACACCTTCGATACCTCCGTTATCTTTAGCAGTGTTTAACCACGCTAAGTGTGTTTCTTCTGAATCACAAGAAGCAGCGATTACAACAGCATCTCTTTTTTCGAATTCAGCTAATTTAGCTTGGAATGCGTGTAATTCTGTTGGACAAACAAATGTAAAATCTTTTGGATAGAAGAATAAAACGATGTTTTTCTCTCCGATTGGCATTGAAAAGTTTTCAACGATTTCGTCTCCATCTATTACTGCTGGCGCTGTGAATAAAGGCGCTTTTTTTCCTACTAATGACATAATTTTAATTTTTTATATTTTGTTTTTTACTTCTCGATGTGATAAAACTTGTAATAGTTTTTATCTCTTTTACTGATACAAATTTAGACTGATATTTTAAACTGTCCATATATTTTCAATTTCAAATATAGATTATACTATAAATTATATTTATGATATATGATTAATAATAATTATTGAGTTAATATTCTATTGAAATTCAATACAACAGCCTTTTTATCTTATTTATACGCTAATTTACGAAGATTATTTACCCTAAAGAATGATATTCATTATGTTGATGATTATTTAAAATGAATTAAATTTTAGATAACTATATACTTGAATGTACCAAGTAATTTTTCTTTAACAAGTTACGGTTTTCCGTAAAAATTCTCTTAAATCTTTTCATAGTTTTGTATTTATAATAATACAATAAAAATTAAATCATGAATCAAGAATTTAAAATAGGAGACAAAGTAATTCATAAGACTACTGAAGCATTTGAAATGATAATTATTGACTTTGAAAAACGCTGGGAAAATAATATAGCAAAACAAACTTTTACACCTAATCCAAAATATCCCATTTGTAGATATTACAACAGTAGAACTAACAAATGGGAAAAGGAAACTTTTAATGATTTTGAATTAGAACTTTTAGAAGAATAATAGGCACTCTCCTTTAAAGTGTGTAAGTTATAAATAACTTGGGTTAGGATATTTTTAAATTCTAACCCTTTTTTGATATAAATTCAAGAATTGATACCCGTAGTGCATTTGTAT
>NZ_DLJR01000040.1:50879-51399 GCF_002484365.1 Empedobacter sp. UBA7611 | reverse complement strand
TAATTATTAAAAAATTATTTTATTGTTTTTTATATTTTATTCTTAATGGTGATCGTGTTCTGCTACTGCTGTTCCGATAAATAACGAAACTAACATTGTGAATACGAACGCTTGTAATGCCGCTACTAACAACTCTAAACAGTAGATAAATAACGCTAATGGAATAGATCCACCTGCCATAGCTTCTGTTTGGAAAATAAAGATTAACGAAATTAACGACATAATGATGATGTGACCTGCTGTAATGTTCGCAAATAAACGAATCATTAAGGCGAAAGGTTTTGTAATAATCCCGATTAACTCAATTGGAGCTAAAATTAATTTTACTGGAACCGGTACACCTGGCATCCATAACATATGTCCCCAGTAACCTTTATTTCCTGAGAAATTAATTACGATTAATGCAATTAATGCTAATACAAACGTAACTGCGATATTACCTGTAACGTTAGCTGCACCTGGTAACAATCCTAATAAATTGTTGATCCAAATGAAGAAAAATAACGTTAATAAATATGGC
>NZ_DLJR01000040.1:0-50573 GCF_002484365.1 Empedobacter sp. UBA7611 | reverse complement strand
GGGTTAAATGTAGATTCGCCAGATTTCACTTTAGCAGCTTCCTCGTGGTTTTTTGTCTCCTCACTTTTAACTAACTCCTCAAACGTTTTTGGAAGACTTTCGTGCGGAACTGCTGTAGAGGCGAATCCGAAATTGAAAAGTAATAAAAACGCTAATAACGCTGAAAATTTCATGTATAATTCCTTTGTTTCTAAATTGCGTGCAAAATTATAGTAAATTAACCACTTACCAAAGTCAAATGCTAAAAATCATTAAACTTTTTTTAACTTTAAATTAATTAAGCGAATAAACACTAAAACTTCGGCTAGCAAAATTACAAAATAACTTATAATTAATTGCACAACATTTGATTTAATTTGTTCATTCACAACAATCAATGCTAATACAATTGCCATCTTCGCTATCATCCCTCCCATAAAGGCAAAACCAACATATTCTGGAAATTTTATCTTCACAAAACATCCAACTTGCAAAATTATTAACGTAATTAATCCAATTATTAAATACATTTTTGGAACAATTAGCGGATTTTCGCTAAAATTATAATGCACAACAATTGCGTAATGAATACCACAAAAAATTGCTACCATTGCAATAAAAGAAAGTGCTAAAAGAATAAATTTCTTAATCATTAAAATTATTTTTTCGGTAATTGCTTCAACATCAAATATAATCCTGCAAAAACTCCCAGCAAAGATAAGCCAGCCGTCCATAATGGCTTGTCTGTTTCCATTTTTTTATCCAAAAAAGTTCCTAACCAAGCAAATAACGCAATCGTTACCGCCATCTGTATTCCCGTCGCAGAAAACTTTAAATATTGATTTACACCTTCGGACTTTCGTTCTTCTTTCATAAGTTTTATGTAATTTTGCAAAAAATTATTTCGTGGTAAAGATAGGAAACATAGAATTACCAGACTTCCCTTTATTGCTTGCACCGATGGAAGATGTGAGTGATCCGCCATTTCGTCGCCTATGCAAAATACATGGTGCAGACTTGATGTATACAGAGTTTATTTCTTCTGAAGGATTGATTCGTGATGCAATAAAAAGTCGTCAAAAATTAGATATTTTTGATTACGAACGTCCAATTGGTATTCAGATTTTTGGTGGAGATGAAGAGGCAATGGCGATGTCAGCTAAAATTGTTGAAACTGTTCAACCAGATATTGTTGATATTAACTTTGGATGTCCCGTAAAAAAAGTGGTTTGTAAAGGCGCAGGAGCTGGTGTTTTAAAAGATATAGATTTGATGGTACGTTTAACAAAATCTGTCGTTGAAAGTACGCATTTACCAGTTACTGTAAAAACACGTTTGGGTTGGGATTCTGACTCGATTAACATTTATGAAGTTGCCGAGCGTTTGCAAGAAACAGGTATCAAGGCATTGTCAATTCACGGACGTACGCGTACGCAGATGTATAAAGGACAAGCAAATTGGGAACCGATTGCAAAGGTAAAAGCGAACCCAAATATTGAGATTCCGATTTTTGGAAATGGAGATATTGATTCGCCACAAAAAGCCATCGAATACAAAGAAAAATACGGTGTAGATGGTGTAATGATTGGTCGTGCGGCGATTGGTTATCCTTGGATTTTCGAGCAAATTAAACATTATCGAGAAACAGGTGAATTGTTACCAGAACCAACAATTGTAGAACGAATGGAAGCGGCTAAAAACCACTTAAATTGGGCGATTGATTGGAAAGGTGAACGTACAGGAATTTTAGAAACACGTATGCATTATACCAATTATTTCAAAGGAATTCCGAATTTCAAACCTTACCGTACAAAATTAGTCACACAAGATAATCTTGTTGATTTGATGCAAACTTTCGAAGAAATCGAAAAAAAATTTATTCCAACATTAGAAGAAATTTAATCGTTAGAAATAATTCATTAATATAAAAAAATCCACCAAAAAACTTGGTGGATTTTTCATTTAAACTTGAGACTATAATTAATTACAATTATCTACAAGCAACACTTCTTCTGGATTCAGCGTATCATATTTCATCAATACAACTTCGTCCACGTCTGCTCTAGATCGTAAAGTAACTTCATAAACTTCATCATTAACAGGATATTGTATCGTTGCTTTCGGACGTTTAAATGTTCCGCTAGTTTCCACAACAACACCTTCTACGCATTTCCCTGTTTTAGCCAATTGATCTTCTAATTGACTTTTCGAATATTGACTAAATCCGAATGCTGCAAGACCTAAAATTGCGATGACGATATAAAAATATTTTTTCATAGAATTAAAATTTAATGTTTCGTATTAGTTTTGTTTGAAACAAATTTAGATTCAATTCTATCGTTATAAAATCCCTATTATTAGCTAATTTTTAGTTTCGTGTTTGGTTTTCAGCGCATAAAGTGCAAAAGTTCCCAACCAATGACTTCCCATATAATCGTCATTTGTAATATTATTTAAGGAATAATTGAGATGATTTTGCGCAATTTTATTCAAATGTTTTAACTCTGGCAATTTATGTTCGATTTGATACAAAGCCGTTGCACGACTAAAATTCAATCCATCCAAATGCACCAAATGTCCATCTGTACGATCCGAAACTACACCAGGTTTCAAGTCAAAATTCTTTTTTTGTAACTGAGGCAAAAATCCTTTCAGCCATTTTTTATATTCATCATGCGGATGAATTTTAGACATCAACAAAGCTTCTTCCAAACAAGCAGAAAGAAAATCTGATCCACTTGGTTCGAAAGCAATATTGCAACTTTTATCTTTTAAATAAAGACGATTAGCATTATCAATAATCACTTTTTCGAATGTTTTATCATTCACAGAACGTGCATAATCTATCGCTAAGCTCAAACCAAAAGCTGTGTTATCATGCGTACCTGTACGAATTGGATAAACTAATTTCGGCAAATATTCTTTGTATCGAACAATAATCAAATCACTCAAAGGTTTCATATTTTTTGCCCAAACTTGCGCATCTTTATCTTGCCAATGATTCAATTCCATTTGCAATTGTAACAACCAAGCCCAACCATAAGTACGCTCGAAATTCTTGTTATTTTTATCATTGAAAAAGGCCATTTCAACCGCAACATTTTCTGCTGTAATCAATTGATTTAACTCATTTCTAACCTGATTATTTTGATCCAATTCAGGAAAATTTTTCATCAATTTCACAATCGACCAAAATCCATGCACAGACGAATGCCAATCAAAACAACCATAAAAAATTGGACGCAATTGCTTTGGCGTTTTAAGATCTGCATCACTTCCCAAAACATTTCCTAATTTATTCGGGTATTCTACAGAAATACAATGCGTTGGTAATTCAAATATTTTTTTGGCTTGATCTAAGTGTAATTCTTGCGCAAATGCAGTTGTCGTTAGTAAAGTTGTTAAATAGAGTAATTTTTTCATCAAAATGTTTTTACCAAATTACTAATTTTTATTCGAGTCCAGGAATTTTTTCAATTCTTCTTTTGTTTGTAAACTTTCAGGAAAATTTTTCAGATTTTGTTCAAAAAACTGTTTTGCTAAATCCGTTTTCTTTTGTTTTACCAGATAATTTGCAACATTGTTGATATACGTTTCTGTTGGTTGAAAAGAATAATTCAACTTTCTAGAAATCGATTCAAACGAATCTTTTACCAAATTTGGTCGATTCGGAATCTCTTTAATATTCACACGATAACCATCAAACTGCCAACGTAAATAATCAATCGAGCCAATCATCGGAACCGAACCATGTTCTTCGTCAACATATTGTTTGTAATGATAATTCAACGATTTATTCTTCGAAAATTTCAAACGTTCGTCCACCTTTTTTATGCTTTGATAATGATCGCGTAAATGATTTGTATTTTGACCTTCTCCGACTTGCGTAATCATCAAAAATCGATTCTCGAAAGAATGATTTTCTAAGTTTTGATAAAGATTCAATAATTCTTTGTCATTAAACCAAATACTTGGATCGTGCGCAACATATCCATTGAAAGTTTTGGGGTGATTGTACAAGGTTTTCAACGCAAAATAGCCACCCAAAGAATGTCCAATTAACAAACGAAAATCATTCACACGATAATTTTTCTGCATAAAAGGAAACAATTCAGTTTGAATAAAATTGAGGAAATTAACATCATTCACATGTGTAAAATCTTTTGTCCGATCACCATTTTTATTTGTAATTCCGACAATGATCGATTCGGGCATTTCTGGATAAAAACCAGATTGAAATTTAGAAACTACACCTGTTAAAAACGTAAAATTAGATTCGGCATCTAACACATAAATCACAGGATAATTTACTTTTTGAAGTTTATTATTGGTATACGACTCGGGAAGATTCACCCAAATTTCTCGTTCAGTATTTAAGATTTTAGAATTTATTTTTTGGATTTCACCAATTGTTAATTTCTCTTGCGAAAAACCGATTTGCGAGAAAATCAAACAAAATAAAAGTAGGATTTTTTTCATGTATAAAATTTTTCTAAAAATAGTTATTTAGAATTATTCTACACAAATGATTTTGGACAGAAAAAACGACCTCATCATGAAGTCGTTTTTCTGTATAATTTGTATTTTTTTAACTAAAAATATTCCATTTCAAGCCAAGTTGAAATTTGAAATCTCGGTACGGAACATTTGGTGCTGCAAAATAATCAGGTTGTTTTGTAAACGACGCATTGATATGCTCACCACGAATGTAAAAACGCATATTACGAACCTTGAAATTGATAAAAACATCCAAAATAGGATAACCACCAATCTCTTGTATATTTGCTGGATCTTGCAACGCAAATTCGTTCAGAATCGGGATGTAACGCAAACCATTGTATTTCGTAAAATATGTTGCATTAATACCAGCTTGCAATTGAGCATTCTTGTTGAATAATTCTCCTTGCCAATACAATGTTTCACGAATCAAGAAATCTGGCAAAGGCATATATTCTTCGTTTTTCGTTACTTTTTGATATTGCGCTGTCGAAACCAAATTAATCTTTCCGAAACGTAAATGATTTTCACCTTTTATCTTGAAATAATTGATATTATCCGCCAATTGCTCATAATTCAAAATATCATTCAAATACACTTTATTGTCAATATTATAAATTGAAGCTTCTAAAGTCGTGTTGACTTTATCTAACTTTAATTTTGCAAAAAGGTTTTGAACATTTTCGGTTTCAAATTTATTAACGTAGTTAAAATTATTAAAGAAACTTTGATTATAAACCGCATTCAACGAAGGAAGTTTTGACTGAATAACCGCTCCTGCGCTCAATGTATAACCTTCTATCGGCGTCACATCTAAAACTGCATCTACATTATAAACACTTTTGTAATTATCAGATTGCAGATATTCAACATTTCCGTAAAGTTTCAATTTTTCATTCCAATCAAAATCCACTTTTCCAACAACTCCAAAAAGATTTTCCTCTATTTGCTTTGGAACTGCAACAATCGTCATGGCTTGATCAGCAAAAACGCGCAAATTCTGGAATTTAACACCAGCCTCTATCTTCACACGATCTGTCCACTGAAAACCAGCAGTTGTCGTATTGGATAAATCTGTAAAACTCTTTTTACTTCTATAATCCATTCCTGTAATAATCGGTGTAGAATATAAAGTTCCGTTTGGTGACGTATCCTCGTAGCGATATTTTTGTTTTTCATACGAAAATTTATTCTTCAATTCAATTGGATTATAAAAAGTCGAATCTTTTTCATTCATTTTTTTTAAGATTCCGTACGAAGCATTCAATTCAATTCGACGTGCATCAAATTCAGATTTTGCTGTCTGCGAATTCACGGGAATATTACGAACATTTGTCATTCTGCGATCATCTTGCAAAATAAAATCGTTGATATCTTCTATTCCACCGTTCTCATTATTTTTCAGATTTTGTGCTGCATAGTTCCACCACAATTTGAAACGTTCCGATTTTGTTTTATAATTTGATGAAAAAACAAAGGTATTATTCTGCGCTTTTTCATGACGATAACGACCTTCAGAAATTAATCCACGATAATGAAACGTATAATTGAATTGCTTGTTGAAATTATGCGAAAATGTTGAAGACAAAAAGTTACCTTCTTTAACACCATTCTCGTAAATAAACTCGGTATATGGCGTTTTGACATCATAATATTTGATATCATTTGCATAATAATAATTGTATTTTTTACCAGTTGGTAACATCGACGGATTGAATGGCGTATTTTGATACTCCAAATCCACCACTACACCACCAACATTCGGAAAAAATAATTTTCCGAACGCATCATTGCGAATAAAATTTTGATTATAATAGTTTTTGATACTTAATGTCGTATCCAAAACCTCTGGTTTTCTGCCATTTGTCCAAAACTTATAATCGTCTATTTTGGTTTTATAATATGTAACCGAATCATTTGTTGATGATCCTTTTAATGGTTTTAAAACTTTTATTGAATCCTCCTGAGCTTGCGCTACAACAGCTCCTAATAAAAATAAACCAATGATTGTTTTTTTCATCCTGTTGAATAAATCCTTACAAAAGTAATCTAAAATTGAGAGATACAAAAAAACCCACTTATTTCTAAGTGGGCAAATGTTATAAAAATGTTTAATTCGTTAGTTTATTTCCATAAAGGATGTTGTACAGCCAATGGATTAAGAATTAATTGTCCATTAGAAAATGGAAAAACAAAATACTTACTACCTATAGGTACATCACAGTTTCCAGGACAATTTGTTCCTTTATTAATTGGTAAATTATAACGTTTTAAATCTAAAAAGCGTTGTCCTTCACCAAAAAATTCTTTATTTCTTTCTGTCAAGATATCTTGTAATAAATTACCTCCAGAATAAGCATTTCCTTTTCTAGTTAAAGCAAACTCATTTAATTTAGACAGCGCTTCAGTATTATTTCCTAATTGATATAACGCTTCGATTCTATTTAAATAAGCTTCCGAAAATCTTAAAATTTTATTATTTCTCGTATAGTTTCCTCCTGTCGATGCTCTTTCAAATTTACGTATCCAAACTCCTTTTGGAAAATCCTCTGTAGGAATACTTTGAGTAGAAAATAATATTTTTCTTACATCATTACTTGCAAAACTATTATATAAAGCTTCTTTTGCTAAAAGTCCTTTTCGAGAACCCGTTCTACTATAATAAACACTTAAAGAATTATTAACACCTGGATTATTTAATGTATTAAAATCTAATTCCCAAACAGTTTCTGGTTGATTTTCAGCTAAATCATCGTTATTTAAAGCAAAATAGCTTTCAAAATTATCTGGATTAATTGGAGAAAAAGACTTAGGAGAGTTACTTATAATATCCTCTGTTAAATTATACGCTAATTGAGCATCACCTTGATTTTGCCTTGTTAAATAAACTCGTGACAACATTAATTTTGCAGCTGTTTTAGTAATATAGATTTTACTTGTCATTTCTGCTTTAGCATTTTCTATTGCATAATTTAAATCTTCAACAATTAATTTATAAACATCACTAACAGATGATCGAGCTATTTTTTCATCAGGATTATAAGGGTAAACGGCAATTGGCACACCTATATCTTGGTTAAGTCCTGATTTAGGAGAAGCTGAATAATAAGTTAATAGGTTAAAATAAGTAATAGCTCTTAATGCTCTTGCCTCAGCTTTATATTGCTTATTAATAGATGTATCTTCTAACTCATTATTAATTACAAAATTTGCATTTTGAATAACATCATAAGCAGAACGATAAAAGTCTATATCTCCAGTATTAGTAGGGTCATAATTCATCATTATAAGACCTGTTAGACCTCCACTATTTTTATTACTTCTAAAAAAAGAATCTCCTAATAAATCTCCAAAAAAGAAAAAATTAGAACCATATAATGATGATGATGATATTTTTAAATAAGTTCCCATTAAAAATTTATTTACATCATCTTCTGTTTTTATAGCATCTCCCATTGTCTCTTCATAAGGAGGTTTTAAATCTAAAATATCTTCACTACAAGAATTAAAAATATTGAGTGAAAGAATACAAGCTATTGTAAATATTGTTTTTTTCATTGAATTAATTTTTAAAAGTCTAATGACATTCCTATTGAAAAACTTTTCATAATTGGAGTAGTGTAATTAAACACTCCTTTCCCCATAAAAGACCAAGCATTGCTAATTGACTCTGGATCAAAATTTAAATCTTTATCAAACGCATACGTCCATAAGTTAAAGCCTTTCGCATATAAAGTTAAATTCTTAACACCTGTTTGTTGTTTAAATTTATCTCCAAAACTATAAGCTAGTTTCACTTCTTTTAAACGAATATGATCTCCTTTTCTTATCCAACGATCAGACTCTAAACGACTACTATTTGGGTTGTTTAATTGAGGTTTTGGATTCGCGGCATCTGTATTTTCTGGAGTCCAATAATCCATAGCATCTGTTATCTGATTTCTTCCAGGAAAGTTTCCATCATTAAAAAAGAATGAATGATACCCATTATTTACATAAAAATCAAATTGACCTGAAAACATTACACTTAAAGATAATCCTTTGTAAGAGAATGTATTTGTAATACCTGCCATATATTTAGGGAAAGCAGATTTATCTAACCAAACCTTTTCAGCTTTACTCTTATCCGTTGTGATTGTTGTTCTTGAAGCATCTGTATACCAACTTCCAACCCCTAACTCTCCAACATTCGGATCATTATTCGGACCAGCCCATAACCATGTATAATATTCTCCTAACAATTTACCACCAGCTAGTGCATTTAGTTGTGAATATTCATAAATTTCATCTTCTATATTAAGCTTTTCTATTTTATTTATATTTCTTGAAAAGTTAGCATTGATATCCCATTTAAAATCTTTGTTAACTGGTGTACTTGTTAATGTAATTTCAAATCCTTTATTAGAAATATCAGCAACATTTGCTGTATAACTACTTGGACTCCCTGACTCAGGCTTAGTAACAGCACTAAATAAAGCTCCTTCTGTTTGTTTGTCATAATATGAAAAGATTAAACCAAGTGCTTTTTTATATAAGTTAACTTCAAAACCTACGTCCAATTGCTTAGAAATTTCCCAATCTAAATTAGCATTTCCTGGTGAAGATATAGATGCATAATAGTTATCACCATATGGATAAGGTGTTGTCGTTGAAGATGCAACCAATGCATAGTAATCATATTGTCTTCCCCACATATCAGCAAAAGGGACATTCCCTAAACGTCCATAACTTCCTCTTAAAATTAGATTATCAACAACAGAAGATCCTTTTAAAAATTCCTCCTTTCCAAGGTCCCAACTTCCTGCTACAGACCAAAAAACTCCTCCACGATTCTTTTTTGGTAAAACAGAAATTCTATCATATCTAACTTGTCCTGTTAAAGTGTATTTATTATCATAAATATAACTTAATCTAGAAAAATAAGAATCTTGTCTCCATTTAAAAAAATAACCAGCACCTCTATCAACATCTATATATTTTTCTGGATCAGAATATTGAAAATCTGGTATTGGTTCAGAAAAATCTCTTCCTTGTTTTTGTCTCAACTTATATTCATGATCTTGATAATCAGAACCTATAGAGAATTCTAAATCATGTAGATCATTAAATTTCTTTTTAAACGATAATGTATTTGTCCAGTTCCAATCCCAAATGTGAGTTTCACCAGTTTGCATAAACCCGTTTTGTGCAATACCGTCTCCAAAATTAGGATTCCACCATACAACTTCATCCATTAATTGCCTTTGCCCTCCAAAAACAGTATTAAAAGTTAAATATTTAAGAAACTTATATTCTGCAGTAAACGACCCTAAATATGTATCAATTTTTCCTTTTAAATAATTGTTATGTAAATTACCAATTGGATTAAATCCTGCTGTCACTTCTCCTAAATTAGTTTGATTATAAGTTCCATCAGGATTATAAATTGATTTGGTTGTTGGAATAAATAAAGATGACAACCAAGGATTTGCAGAAGCATTTGCATCAGGAATTGTTTTTCTTTTAACACCTGTGTAATTTAAAGAAAAACCATATTTTAAATTATCTGTTATCTTTTGATCAAAAGCTAAAATAGCACTTTTTCTATCAAAATCAGTTGTTTGAATTAAAGGCTTATTCTTGTAATATGTAACTCCAGCACGATATGAAATACCATTTGTTCCTCCTGTTACTGAAAAATTATATGTATTTACAAACGATTGATTGCGTTGAACAGCTTTTCTCCAATTCGTTTCTGTTTTTCCATCCCAATTAGGATCATTATTTTTAATAAACTGATTTGTTGCTTCTTCAAGTGAACTAAAAGTCTGTCCTAATGCTTGTTGAGAATTAAAATAAGTTTGCCCTCCATATTGATGATACTGACTAGCATTCATCATATTAATTTTATCAAAAGCTATGTCTTGGATTGCCATATCTGATGAAAAATTAAAACGTGGAGTTTGTCCATATTTACCTTTTTTCGTAGTAACAACGATAACACCATTTGCTCCCCTTGCTCCATATAAAGCAGTCGCAGAAGCGTCTTTAAGAACAGTAACATTTTCAATCATGTTAGGGTCAATCGAAGATAATGGATTCCACGACTCCATTAAACTAGCATTATCAGCTCCTTTACCAACTACTATACCATCAATGACATACAATGGATTTGGAGTTCCTAAAATAGATCCAACTCCACGAATCAATATCATATTTGAAGAACCTGGATCTCCACTAGCTGTAGAATAATTAAGACCTGCAACACGCCCATTTAATACTTCATCAATAGATGACACAGGTGTATTTTCAAAATTATCTCTGGATACAATAGTATAAGATCCTACTTTTTGCGCAGGATCAAGTTTAATTCCTC
This sequence comes from Empedobacter sp. UBA7611, assembly GCF_002484365.1. Lineage (NCBI taxonomy): Bacteria > Pseudomonadati > Bacteroidota > Flavobacteriia > Flavobacteriales > Weeksellaceae > Empedobacter > Empedobacter sp. UBA7611. The sequence continues at coordinate 39,742 of NZ_DLJR01000040.1, read as the reverse complement.
CAATAATATTTACCGTTCCAAGTTCTATATTATCAGAAGCCTTTGTAGTAAATTTTACCTCTCCTAATGTTGTAGAAGTAACTTTTATCGTTTTTTCTTCTCCATTAGAATCAATAATTTTTAATATATCACCAACTTTGGCGTCTACATTAAAATTTCCTTCCACATCAGTGAATACTGAAGCGCCTGTTCTTGTAACAATCACCTCAACTTCATCCATTGGAAAACCATTCGAGTCTTTTAAGACTCCTTTAACTTGGGCATAAGCCAAACTTCCCATCAAAAACATTGATAGAATGCCCAAAGAAGTAAATCTTCTCCTCATATTGTGTTAATTTTTAGTGCTAATTATTACAAATATGAGAAAAAAACTTAAAATATCTAAATAAATTGTTAAATAAAATAATGTATAATGAAAAAACCCACTTATTTCTAAGTGGGTTAAATATTTTATAAATCTTTCTTAAAAAGTGAAAGTTGTTCCGTCAGCGCCATCTTTTAGTTGGATACCTAATGCACTTAATTGATCACGAATCTGATCTGATAAAGCCCAATTTTTATCCACACGTGCCTGATTACGCATTTCGATTAGCATTTTTACTACACCATCTAATTTGTCAGAACTTTCGTTTGCAGCTTCTGTATCTAAACCTAAAACATCATGAACAAAACCATTCATAATCGCTTTTAAACGTTCTAAATCTTCTGCTGTAATATTCTCGAAACTATCTTTGATTGAATTAATCATTTTTACTGCATCAAATAAATGAGCGATCAATATTGGCGTATTGAAATCATCATCCATTGCGGTGTATAATTTCGCTTCTAATTCATCAATATTAACGGTAGAAGTTTTCTTTGGTGTAATTGTTTCTAATGTTTTTAATGCTTCAACCAAACGATTATATCCTTTTTCTGAAGCTAACATTGCATCATTCGAGATATCTAAAACACTGCGATAATGCGCTTGTAAGAAACAAAAACGTACAACAGCAGGATGAAATGGTTTTTCGAAGAAATCATTTTCACCATTCACTAATTGCATTGGTAAAATGTAATTTCCAGTCGATTTACTCATACGCTGACCATTCATTGTCAACATATTTGCATGCATCCAATATTTTACTGGTTCGTGACCGTTAGAACCTTTTGCTTGCGCAATTTCACATTCGTGATGAGGGAATTTAAGATCCATCCCTCCTCCATGAATATCGAAATAATCTCCAAGATATTTTGTACTCATCACTGTACATTCTAAGTGCCAACCAGGGAAACCATCTCCCCAAGGTGAAGCCCAACGCATAATGTGAGCAGGCGAAGCATTTTTCCAAAGTGCAAAATCAACTGGATTTTTCTTCTCTCCTTGCCCGTCTAAATCTCTTGTATTATTGATTAATTCTTCGATGTTACGATTACTCAATTCACCATAATCAAGTCCTTTTTTGTTGTAAGCTTCTACATCAAAATAAACTGATCCGTTTACTTCATAAGCAAATCCTAAATCAATTAATTTCTTCGCTAAAGCAATTTGTTCTAAAATATGTCCCGTTGCTGTAGGCTCGATTGTTGGAGGTAATAAATTAAATTTCTCTAGAACTTTATGAAAATCAACCGTATATTTCTGTACGATTTCCATTGGTTCTAATTTCTCTAATTTAGATTGTTTTACAAAACGATCATTTTCTACATTTCCATCATCTGTTAAATGCCCAGCATCAGTAATATTACGAACGTAACGAACTTTGTAACCCAAAAATTTTAGGTAACGATAAATCATATCAAACGACATAAACGTACGCACATTCCCAAGATGCACATTACTGTAAACGGTAGGTCCACAAACATACATTCCAACATTATCTTGATTAATTGGTTCGAACGTTTCTTTCTGTCCCGTTAAGGAATTATGTAATTTTAATTGATTTTCTTTTACCATTTTATAGGATTTATATTTTAAACATTAAAAGTAGTTTTCATTCCGATGTACGAAATAAACTCTTTTCTTAATTGCTCATTGTCTTTAAATGCTCCACCGTATTCGGCAGTAACTGTACTTGATTCGATGTCTTTGATTCCGCGCGAATTCACACACAAATGTTTCGCATCAATAATACATGCAACATCATCAGTTCCCAAAGCTTCTTGCATTGCTTTCACAATTTGCATTGTCAAACGCTCTTGTACTTGCGGACGTTTTGCATAATATTCTACAATACGATTCATTTTAGACAATCCGATTACTTTCCCTTTCGAGATGTAACCTACATGTGCACGTCCAACAATTGGTAAAAAGTGATGCTCGCAAGTCGAATAAACCACGATATCCTTTTCAACCAACATTTGATTGTAGTTATATTTATTTTCGAAAGTTGACATTCCAGGCTTACGCTCTGGCAATAAACCACCAAAAATTTCTTTTACGAACATTTTCGCAACACGTTTTGGCGTTCCTTTCAAACTATCATCTGTTAAATCTAAGCCTAAAGTTTCCATGATGTTACGGAAATCCGCTTCTATCTTTTCCACTTTTTCTTCAGCAGACAACTCAAAGGCATCAGCTCTCAAAGGCGTTTCTAAGTTTGCTGAAATATGGTCGTCCCCCATTTCGTCATGAAGATGTTTATCACACATTACATAAAAATTTCTGCAAATTTATAAAAGATAGTGTTATAAAACCTTATCAAATCTCAATTATTCCATCTGAAATGATTTCTATCTTTTATCAAATCAATGAAAAGATTATCTTTGAAGTATCACAAATTCGAAAAAATGATCAAGAAAACTTACGGTATCGATTTTCTTTCGTTCGAGGATTACAAAAGAATCAAAGAAGGAAACATCGAAATTGAACTTAATGAAGCGAGTAAACAACAAATCTTAAAATCGCAACAAAATGTTGCTAAAATAGTTGCTTCTGGACAAACAGTTTATGGAATTAATACTGGTTTTGGACCACTTTGCGACACTAAAATTTCGGAAGAAGAAACGCGTCAACTTCAACATAATTTATTAATCAGTCATGCGGTTGGTGTTGGAAATCCAATCAAGAAAGAAATTTCTAAAACCATGTTAATTGCAAAAGCACATGCTTTATCAAAAGGATATTCTGGTGTGACTTTAGATGTTGTGGAACGAATTTTATTAATGGTTGAAAAAGATATTATTCCAGTCGTTCCTGAAAAAGGATCTGTTGGAGCATCTGGAGATTTAGCGCCTTTATCGCATTTATTTTTACCATTAATTGGTGAAGGAAAAGTTTGGGATGGCGATACAATTGTTTCGACAAAAAAAGCTTTAGCCAAACATAATCTACAACCATTAAACTTATCCGCAAAAGAAGGTTTAGGATTAATCAATGGAACACAATTCATCTTATCTCATGCCTTACACGGATTAGAAAAATTCGAATATTTACTGAATTTAGCTGACGTTGCGGGTGCTTTATCACTGGAAGCATACGAAGGTTCGCCTCGTCCATTCGAAGAAGAATTACACCAAGTTCGTCCATTCAAAGGAACTTTATTGGTTGCAGAACGTATGCGAAATTTATTAAAAGGTTCTGAAATCGCTTTCTCTCACGCAGATTGTGGTCGTGTACAAGATCCATATTCATTGCGTTGTATGCCACAAGTTCATGGTGCATCACGAAATGCATTTTTCCATTTACAAGAATTAGCTGAAATCGAATTAAATTCTGTAACAGATAATCCAATTGTTGTTTCGGACGAAGAAGCTATTTCTGGTGGAAACTTCCACGGACAACCATTAGCAATGGTCTTAGATTATGCGACAGTTGCCGCTTCTGAATTAGGAAATATTTCGGATCGTCGTCAATATTTATTAATCGAAGGGAAATACGGGTTACCAAAATTATTAACAGAAAGTTCTGGTTTAAATTCTGGCTTTATGATTCCACAATATACTTCGGCTGCATTATGTACGGAGAACAAAACCTTATGTTTCCCTGCTTCTGCCGATAGTATTCCGACTTCATTAGGACAAGAAGATCACGTTTCGATGGGAAGTATTTCGGGACGAAAATTCAATCAAGTCTTAGACAATGTGGAACGTATTTTAGCTATTGAGCTGATGTATGCTTGCCAAGGTTTAGAATTTAGACGACCAAAGCAAACAAGTCCTTACTTAGAGCAAGTTTTTGCTGCTGTTCGCTCGGTATGTCCAAAATTAGAAGACGATCGTTTGATTGGAGATGATATCAACAATATTATTGATTTGTTGCAAACAGATGATTTCAAAAAATTAATATTAAGTTTTTAAGTTATCCTTTTCATCCAGAATTTGTCGAAGGATAAACTATTAATAATATAGAAAACTACTATATATAGAAGACTCTTCGACAAGCTCAGAGTGACAATTACAACAACGACAATCAAGTAAATGTCATTCCAATTAAAAAAAATATAATGTGTTCCTGAAACAAGTTCAGGATGACTTAACGATTAGTCAAGTTGAATTCATTTCAACTTCGCATCAAATTAAAATGTAATATGCTAAAATTCGATAAAAAATCATTCACCATAGCAATTATTATCTTTTTGATTGAAGTAATTATTGCATTGTACATCAAAGACAAAATCATTCGTCCTTTTGTTGGTGATATTTTAGTCGTGATTTTCATTTACTATTTTATCAAAGCATTTATCAACACAAAAGCGATTAACATTGCAATTTTTACGTTGATATTTTCTTTTGTAGTTGAAATTTTACAATATTTCAATTTTATAGAAATGATTGTTTTAGGACATAACAAAGCAGTTCGAATAATCATCGGAACTTCTTTTTCGTGGATTGATTTGCTTTGCTATTTCATTGGATTTGTTCTATTATTTTTGATTGATAAAGATTTGATGAAAGAAATGTAATTTGAACGAGATTCCTCAACAAGCTCAGAATAACAACAAAAAATCGTAAAACTTATAACGTTCAACGCAAAACATAAAATACAAAAAAATGACTTTTCATGAACAAATAAAACAAGGTATTCCTTCTGTTTTACCTCAAAAAAAAGACAGAAATCCTAACGTAAGTCACGCGCCAAAGCGAAAAGAAATTTTATCGGAAGATGAAAAGAAATTAGCCTTAAAAAATGCGTTACGTTATTTCGAACCAAAAGATCATGCTGAATTAATTCCAGAATTTAAACAAGAATTAGAAAATTTCGGACGAATTTATATGTATCGTTTGATGCCTGATTACAAAATTTTTGCTCGCCCAATTACAGATTATCCAGGAAATTCGGAACAAGCAAAAGCCATTCAATTAATGATTCAAAATAACTTGGATCATGCAGTTGCACAACATCCAGAAGAATTAATCACCTATGGAGGAAATGGAGCTGTTTTCCAGAACTGGGCACAATATCTTTTAACAATGAAATATTTGTCGGAAATGACCGACGAACAAACTTTGGTGATGTATTCAGGTCATCCGATGGGTTTATTTCCTTCGCACAAAAATGCACCTCGTGTAGTGGTAACAAATGGAATGGTGATTCCGAATTATTCGAAACCGGATGATTGGGAAAAAATGAATGCCTTAGGGGTTTCACAATACGGACAAATGACAGCCGGAAGTTATATGTACATTGGCCCGCAAGGAATTGTTCACGGAACAACGATTACAGTTTTAAATGGTTGTCGTAAAATCGATTCGAATGGAACAGCTGGAAAATTATTTGTAACCGCTGGTTTAGGTGGAATGTCAGGTGCGCAACCAAAAGCTGGAAATATAGCAGGAGTAGTTTCGGTAACAGCTGAGGTTAATCCTGCAGCTACTTGGAAACGCCACGAACAAGGTTGGGTAGATGAAGTGATTTCGGATTTAGATGAATTAGTTACTCGTGTACGAAAAGCGAAAGATGCCAAAGAAGTTGTATCAATTGCTTACGACGGAAACATTGTTGAGGTTTGGGAAAAATTCGACCAAGAAAATCTATATATTGATTTAGGATCTGATCAAACTTCATTACATAATCCTTGGGCAGGAGGTTATTATCCAGTTGAATTATCTTTTGAAGAAGCCAACGAAATGATGTCGAATAACCCTGAACTATTCAAAGAAAAAGTACAAGAATCATTACGTCGTCACGCTGATGCAATAAATAAACACACCGCAAAAGGAACTTATTTCTTCGATTACGGAAATGCCTTTTTACTAGAAGCTTCTCGTGCTGGAGCAGATGTGATGGCAGAAAATGGTATCGATTTTAAATATCCATCGTATGTACAAGATATAATGGGACCGATGTGTTTCGATTATGGATTTGGACCTTTCCGTTGGGTTTGTACGTCGGGAAAATCAGAAGATTTACAAAAGACAGACGAAATTGCTTGCCAAGTTTTAGAAGAAATCATGCTGCATTCGCCACAAGAAATTCAGCAACAAATGCAGGATAACATCACGTGGATTAAAGGAGCGCAACAAAATAAATTGGTGGTTGGATCACAAGCTCGTATTTTATATGCGGATGCTGAAGGTCGAATCAAGATTGCGAAAGCATTCAACGATGCAATTGCAAAAGGTGAAATTGGACCTGTGGTTTTAGGTCGAGATCATCACGATGTTTCGGGTACAGATTCTCCTTTCCGCGAAACATCTAATATATATGATGGATCAAAATTTACAGCCGATATGGCAATACATAATGTGATTGGTGATAGTTTCCGTGGCGCAACTTGGGTATCGATTCACAACGGCGGCGGCGTTGGATGGGGCGAAGTAATCAACGGTGGTTTCGGCATGTTATTGGACGGATCTTCTGATGCTGAACAACGCTTGAAATCAATGTTACATTGGGATGTGAATAACGGAATTGCTCGTCGCTCTTGGGCAAGAAACGAAGAAGCTATTTTTGCAATTAAACGCGCAATGGAAGAAGAACCTTTATTAAAGGTGACTTTACCAAATATCGTTGATGAAGATTTATTATAAAAGCTTATGAATACTATTGAAAATTTACTCAAATTAATTTCTTCTCAAAACAAAAGAGATATTAAAAAACTCGAAATTAGAGAATTAGAAGAAGAAAAAAAAGGGAACTTTATTGCTTTTGTAGATGACCAGTCGAATAGTTACGATGTAAATATAGTAATCAAAAATAAAGAAGTTACTTCCCATTCTTGTGATTGTGGAAGTAACGAATCTTGGTGTATTCATCAAAAAAAAATGCTAGAAGAAATCGTAAAACTTACCTCTTTAAAACCTGTTAAAAAAACTCGCATAAAAAAAGAAAAAGAGAGCGAAACTTTACTTAAACTAATTGAAGAAGAAGATTTAAGAAAATGGTTACTTGATTTTTTTAATACAAATAGAGAAGCTGAACAATATTTCATGTTATCATTTTCTCAAAAACAAAAAGAGTATTCTCTTGATGAAGTAGAACAATTAATAAAAGATACAATAACCTCAATAATAGGTAAAAAAAGGAAAGTAGAAATATCCGAAGTAAAAAAGATAATCGATTTACTACAAATTGCTCTTGAACCTGTATTTGCTTATATAGATTGCATTATTAAGACGACAGAAATCGTAAAACCACTAATTATAAGAATATGTGATTTATTACTTTCTTTTCATTTTAACTCGGGTACAACAAGTAAAAGATTAGAAAAATATGTTTACGCTATTATAGAAAAATATGCTTTTAGGATCAATAAAATAGCAGTAGAAGAACAATGGAAAAACGTTGTACTTGATCATTGGAGCAACTTCCTTAATATGGATAATATAACTGTAAATGATTTTGAAATAAATAAAGAAATATATTATCAAGCGACTACAGAGAGAAAAAAAATTATCGGACAACACCTTCTAAATTACCTAAAAAAATGGCATAAAGAAAATATAAATTATAACATAGAGATTCAGACATTCTTTCTACAAATCATGATAGAGACAGAGTTGTTTACAGAAATAAAAGATTATTTCAAACCATCAATTTATCAAAATGACTATAATTTAATGATTTTAGAAGAACTAATGAAAACTGACCATATTGCTGTAGAAGCTTATTGTAAAGATATTATTTCAAACAATTCTAAAGAAAAATACAACTACCCTTATTACAATATTCTAGAAAAACTTTATAAACAGACAAATGATTTGCCTAAATATACAGAAATAAAACTTTTAAAATTCCCTTACAATCCATCATTAGAAGATTTTCTTTTTATAAAAAATCATTTAAATGAAGAAGAAAAGTTTAAAAAATTCAGAACGAAAACACTTACTAATCTTAAAATAAATTTTTACGAATCAGATGATTGTATTGATTTATATTTTAAGATATTAGATGCTGAAAAGGAGTATAAAAAAATGATCGATGTAATAAGTAATTATGTTCCAGCTGAAATAATTTTATGTTATTTTGATCAACTCTTTTTATTTAACAAAAATACCTTCTTAATAAATTTACTTAAACGTTTAGCTTATCTCTACAGTTATTCTTCTCAAAAAGATATGGAACTTGATTTAATCAATAAAATTAAAAAATCATACGGCGATATACTTATTAAAAAATATTTAGATTTTTTAATTAATAGCGATAATTTTATAAAAATTAGAATTCAGAATAATGAATTTATAGAAAAACTACTTGACTAATTTATTTGTTTAATTGTGATCTCATAGACCTGAAATAAACAGTTGAATAAAATTCTGATGCTGAAAACAGTTTAAAATCAATATACATTGGGATGTGAATGAAACGATGAAGCTATCTTTTCGACAAAACGTGCCATGGAAGAAGAGCCTTTGCTAAAGGTTACACTTCCTAATATGGTTGATGAGAATTTATTATATATAACTAAACCCACCTCAATTGAGGTGGGCTTTATACTTCTATAAAAAGAATATTAAGAATGTATAGCTACAACAGTAGCTACTGCAGCTCTTACACAATCTTCGATATATGTTTTGATTGCATCACGATCCTCAACATTTATTTTACTGTCTTGATAAGCTTTTTCAACATCATTTTTCAAATCAGTAATTTTCTTTTCAGATTTCTCTATTTCTTTTGCGTCTTTTACATTAATACTATCAATCAACGCTTTACCCAAATCACTTGCTAATTTTTTAGCTTTATCATTTAACAATGCAGGCATCGGAATTTTAGCAACAGCAGCATTTGCGGCAGCAATATCTGTATAAATAACTGTTGCAATATCTGATTTTACTACAGCTTTGTCGCAACTTGATTTGCTTCGTTTGCATCATACGCTTTGTCTAAAGCTTTCTGTGACTCTTTTTGCGCTTTTTCTTGAGGTGTTTCATTTTTACAAGATCCTAATGTAACTAATGCAAATACACCTAAAACTATTGAATTTTTTTTCATTTTTATTTATTTTGTTAGATAGATACAACCAAATATAAAAAAAACAATAATTAGACAAACATCGTTCATCTATATTTTAGAACTATTTAAATTTAACAGATCATACAAACCATTGATATATGTTAACTTATTCAATTAAAACTTCTTAACCTACATCAATATAATCAACTATTTAGCTTCGTAAATTTGTATAACAAAAATAAAAACATATAAAAAAATCATTATGAATACAAAAAATATAGAAATAGTTATCGCTCCAAGAGAACCTCACTTCGTTGGAGATGGGTTTAGAGTTCACAATTTTATTCCAAGTGGTTATCATTTAGATATGAAAAGAATGGATCCATTTATTATGTTAGATTACAATTCTAAATTCAATTTTCCAGCAACAGACAAACCAAAAGGTGTTGGCGTGCATCCACACCGTGGTTTCGAAACTGTAACTATTGCTTATGAAGGAAGCGTTTCTCATCATGATAGTTCTGGTGGAGGAGGAACAATTCATCAAGGAGATGTACAATGGATGACAGCAGCTTCTGGTGTTTTACACAAAGAATATCATGCAGAAGAATTTTATAAACAAGGTGGAATTTTTCAAATGGTTCAATTATGGGTAAACCTTCCTGCAAAAGACAAAATGAGCGCACCAAAATATCAAGCAATTGAACATAAAGATATTCCAACTGTAGAAGTTGAAAATGGTTTTATCGAAGTTATTGCTGGTGAATATAACCAAACAAAAGGTGCTGCATCAACATTTTCTCCTGTTAATATGCTGAATGCAAAATTGAATGAAGGCGGAAAAGCTAATTTTAATTTCCCTGAAAATTACAATACCGTTTTATTAGTTATTGATGGAGAAGTAAAAGTGAACAACCAAGAAATTGTCCCAACTGATCACTTATTATTGTTTACAAACGAAGGCGAAGATTTCTCAATTGAAGCAACAAAAAATAGTGTGGTATTAATTTTGAGTGGAGAACCTTTGAATGAGCCAATCGCTTCCTATGGTCCTTTTGTGATGAATACACAAGAGCAAATTCGCGAAGCTTTTGAGGATTTTAATAACGGAAAGTTTGGTACTTTAGAAGATTAATAAACAACTTAAAAAATAAAACTCATGGAAATTAAACAAATTGATGATAAGAAAAATGGTGCTTTTGTCGTTTTAGATGGTGATAAAAAAGCTGGAGAAATGGATTACGTTTGGGCTGGTAATGATAAAATTATTATCGATCATACAGAGGTTGACGAAGCATATGGTGGACAAGGTGTTGGTAAAAAAGCTTTATTAGCCTTAGTAGATTGGGTGAGAAAAGATAATATCAAAGTAATTCCTTTGTGTCCTTTTGCTAAAGCGCAGTTTGAAAAAAATCCAGAAATTAGAGATATCTTATCTTAAGAAATAATTACTATGAATTTCGATTATACAATAATAAATCGTAATCTTAAATATTAATTAGAAAATTTATCCTGCAAGATGGTTATTTTGTAGAATAAATTTCATTTTTAATAAAAAATCATTCAAAAAAAACTAATTATTTTTGCATAACTTTTTATAAGTCCATAATTTTAATAGACTTTATAAAAGCAAAAAAAAACACAACCTCTCTGCATTTATTTATAATAATTGAGAGGTTTTTTTATTAAGATTTTTAGAATGATTGAACTAAAAAATATATCCAAAACTTTCAGAACTTCTAAAAGAGAAATTCATGCTTTGCGCGATGTTTCTTTGCAGATAGAAGAAGGAAAAATTTTTGGAATCATTGGTAAATCTGGTGCCGGAAAAAGCACCTTGATTCGCTGTGTTAATTTATTAGAACGACCTGATACAGGAGAAGTTTTGATAAATGGAACAAATTTATTGAACTTAAATAATTCAAAATTAACTTTAGAAAGAAGAAAAATCGGTATGATTTTTCAACATTTCAATTTACTTTCTTCGCGAACTGTAGAAGAAAATATTGCTTTTCCGATGGAATTGGAAGGTATCTCAAAAAGCCAAATAAAAACAAAGGTTGACGAACTTTTACACCTTGTTGATATTCACGAAAAAGCAAAAGAATATCCTACAAATTTATCAGGCGGACAAAAACAACGTGTTGCAATAGCGCGTGCTTTGGCTAATAATCCAACAGTTTTGTTATGTGACGAAGCGACAAGTGCGTTAGATCCTGCGACTACAAAATCTATTTTGAAATTGTTGAAAGAAATCAATCAACGATTAAATCTAACGATTCTCTTAATCACCCATGAAATGGAAGTAATCAATTCTATTTGTGATGAAGTTGGAGTGATTGAAAGTGGAAAATTAGTAGAACATGGTACAGTAGAAGAAATTTTCACAAATCCGAAAGAGAATATCACGCAAGAATTTATCAAAAATTCATTGGACATAGCTTTACCTCTAAGTTTTCAGAAAAATTTGGTTGATACTTATTCAGATAATAACTCAATAATTTATAAAATCAATTTCACGAATCAACCAAAATTCAATCAACTTATTGCAGAAATAAATTCGTTGCATAATATTGAAGCAGAAATCGTAAATTCAAGAATCGAATATGCTGGAGAAATCAATTACGGAACATTTTTCTTGAAAATTAATTCAAAAGAAAACTCAGCAATCGAAACATATTTACAGCAAAATAAATTTAATTTAGAAAAAATCGGTTATGTCAGAAGCAGTTATTAATCTATTACTTAAGGGAACTTGGGAAACAGTTTTAATGACATTTGTTTCCGGATTTTTTGGTTTTGTACTTGGTCTTCCAATCGGAATATTCTTGTTTTTAACGAGAAAAGGACAATTATTAGAAAACAAATTGGTTAATCAAATTTTAGCCTTTTTTGTCAATATTTTCAGATCAATTCCATTCATTATTCTAATCGTTTGGATGATTCCTTTTACACGAAGTTTAGTTGGAACATCAATCGGCGTTTCTGCTGCCTTGGTACCTCTTAGTATTGGAGCCGCACCATTTATAGCGCGTTTAGTAGAAAATAGTTTATTAGAGATTCCTGAAGGTTTGATAGAAGCAGCACGTTCTATGGGTGCAAAACCTTCGCAAATCATTTTCAAAGTTTTGTTACCAGAAGCATTACCATCGTTAATAAATGCCGCAACAATTACGTTAATTACTTTAGTCGGCTATTCGGCAATGGGTGGCGCTGTAGGAGCTGGCGGATTAGGACAAATCGGTTATCAATATGGGTATGTTGGATATGATACTTTTATAATGAATACCGTTTTAATTCTATTAATAATTATCGTTTTTATCATCCAATTTACTGGTGATTTCTTATCAAAAAAATTCAATCATAAATAATTTAAACAATGAAAAAGTTAATTAAAAATATACTTCTTACAACACTATCAGCACTTGCTTTAACATCATGTGGAGAATCTAAAACTGATGCAAATACAATAAATGTTGGTGTAATGACTGGACCTGAATTTGAGGTTGCTCAAATTGCAAAACAAGTTGCAAAAGAAAAATACAATTTGGAAGTAGAATTGATTACTTTCAATGATTATATTATTCCGAATGAAGCGTTGAATCAAGGTGATTTAGATGTTAATGCTTACCAAACAGTTCCATTTTTAGAAGAACAAGAAAAACAACGTGGTTACAAATTAGAACCTATTGGAAATACATTTTTATACCCAATCGTTGGATATTCTAAAAAAATAAAATCTATAAATGAATTAAAAGAAGGTAATACAATTGCTATTCCGAATGATCCAGCTAATGGAGGTCGATCTTTATTGTTGTTACAAAAAATAGGTTTAATTAAATTGAAAGATGGTGTGGGTTTATTTCCTAAATTAACTGATATTGTTTCTAATCCTAAAAAATTAGAGATTTTAGAATTAGAAGCTCCCCAATTACCTCGTGTTTTAGATGATGAAAAAGTAGCGATTTCTGTTATTAATAATAATTTTGCAGGACAAGCTGGTTTAGATGCTAAAAAACAAGGAATTTTTACAGAGGATAAAGAATCGCCTTATGTCAATATCATTGTGAGTCGTGAAGACAACAAAAACGATGAAAAAGTGAAGAAATTTGTACAAGCATACCAATCTGAACAAGTTGTTAAAAAAGCAGACGAAGTATTCAAAGGTGGAGCTATAAAAGGTTGGTAAAATAATTATTTATAATATTAAAAAGGCTATTCAATTGAATAGCCTTTTTGTTTATCTAACTTTTTTAATACCCTACTGCTTTGTCATCTCCTCTTGGATCTGCACCAGCTTGATATGTTCCGTTAGTGTTGACCAAAATTCCTTCCACACGCCCGTAAGGTTTACGTTCTTTCAATGTATAACCTTTTTGTTTTAACGATTCACGAACGTTTTCTGAAATTGCATTTGGCTCATAATCGATTTGGTCTGGCAACCATTGATGATGAAATCTTGGTGCTGCAACAGCTTCTTGCATCGTCATTCCGAAATCAACAACATTCAAGATGGCTTGAAAAACTGACGTTATAATTGTAGAGCCACCTGGCGTTCCCACAACCATAAACAATTTACCATCTTTCTCTAAAATAGAAGGCGTCATCGAACTTAACATTCTTTTCGAAGGTTCAATCGCATTAGCTTTTCCTCCAACTAAACCATATAAATTTGGTGTACCTGGTTTTACAGAAAAATCATCCATTTCATCATTCAACAAAAATCCTGCACCTTCTACTACAACCAAAGATCCATAGGAATTATTCAAAGTAGTCGTTACAGAAGCCGCATTTCCATCTTTGTCAACAATTACATAATGCGTTGTTTCCATTGACTCTTTACCAATTATTTCTCCCGCTTTAATTGCTGAACTTGGTGTTGCTTTATCAAACGAAAAATCTTTCATTCGATTTACATTATAACTTTTATCCAACAATTGTTTTTGCGGAACTTTTATAAAATCTGGATCACCTAAATGCTCTGCGCGATCAGCATAAACGCGACGCTCTGCTTCTACCATCACTTGAATTGTAGAATCTGCTTGAAATCCCCATTTGTTGATTGGATAATCTTCGATTGATTGAAATAACGAAACCAATGCAATTCCTCCACTTGAAGGCGGCGGCATCGAAATTACTTTAAGACCTTTATAATTTCCCGAAACTGGCGTTCTCCAAACCGATTGATATTGTTTTAAATCTTCGTGCGAAATAATTCCGTTTCCGCGTTTCATTTCTTTCACTATTAAATCAGCCGTTTTTCCTTCATAAAAACCAGCACGACCTTTTTGTTGAATTAATTTTAATGTATTTGCTAAATCTTTTTGAACCAACAAATCTCCTTCTTTCCAAGATGATTTAGACGTTAAAGCATTCGTTTTTGAATTATATTTTACAAAATCATTATGCTTATTTGTCAGTTCGCTCGCTTGTTGTTTTGTTATTTTAAATCCTTTTTGAGCTAAATTAATAGCTGGCTGAACTAATTCTTTCCAATTTAATTTCCCATATTTTTCATGCGCTTTCACCATTCCATCGACTGTTCCGGGTACTCCTGCAGCAAATTGTCCATACAAACTAAGATCAGTAATTGCATTTCCATTTTTGTCCCAATACATATCTTCACTCGCTTTCAAAGGTGCTTTTTCACGATAATCTAACGCATCGGTCTTTCCTTTTGAATCACGATAAACCAAAAATCCACCGCCACCAATATTTCCTGCATTTGGATAAACAACCGCCAACGCAAACTGAACTGCAATAGAAGCGTCAATCGCATTTCCACCTTTTTTTAGAATTTCAACTCCAACTTTTGAAGCTTCGGGATGAGCTGTTACAACAGCTCCATTTTTGTAAGATTCTTGCGCATTCAACTGAATAATCGCGAAGAATGAAACTATAATAAATGATATTTTTTTCATAAAATCGATTTAAACAAAAATACCAAACCTTCATCAATTACGACAAAGATTTGGTAAAACATATAAACTATTTAAATTATAAACTTAATGATAAACGAGCGAAAGCAAAGCGTCCTCCTGTTCCGAATTGTTGTCCAGTACGTGAATACACAAAATATCCTGCTCCTCTATTTCCTCCAATTTTCGTTTCATCAGGATAGATATCAAACAAATTATTTGCTCCTATTGTTAACGAAATATTTTTGTTGAAAGCATAACCAAAACTCAAATCTGTTACAACTTTTCCGCTAAATGTTTGCGAATCGGCCACCGTATTTGTCGCTGCATCAACTTCTCCAAAATACACGTTTCTTAAGTAAACATTCCATTTATCCAATGAATAATTCATGGATAAATTAATTTTTGTACGAGGTATAGCCGATTCTAAATAAATACGACTTGAACGATCAAAATAAGTAGACTCTTTTCCTTTCAATAAATCGGAAGCATGTACATCACCCACAACATTTGTCTTGCTAAAAGTCGCCGATAAATCTCCACGT
This sequence comes from Empedobacter sp. UBA7611, assembly GCF_002484365.1. Lineage (NCBI taxonomy): Bacteria > Pseudomonadati > Bacteroidota > Flavobacteriia > Flavobacteriales > Weeksellaceae > Empedobacter > Empedobacter sp. UBA7611. Next base: position 23,963 of record NZ_DLJR01000040.1, on the reverse strand, counting down.
AATTTTCCTGCTCCCAAACGATCTTGATACGTCAAAACAACATCTATTCCTTTCGTTTCGGTATCAATTGCATTTGCGAAGAAACGAGCTGAAGTTGCATTTGCTTGTTGCAATAATTCGTAAATCTCTTTATCTTGTGCTGATGCATTTGCTGCATTACTTCCTGTGAAAGATCCTGTGTAAATGATTCGGTCATCAATTCTAATGAAATATCCGTCAACACTCAATTTGAATTTTCCCCAATTTGCCGTAGCTCCAGCCGAAACTGATTTCGATTTTTCTTCGTTCAATTGTGGAATTCCTAATAATTTTGCAGCACGACTATCATTTGTAAAAGTTCCTGAATTAGAAATTGCTCCATCTAAGAATAAACTTGATGTTGCACTAAAATATAATTGATGTAAAGATGGCGCTCTAAATCCTGTACTTGCTGCGGCTCTCAACACATAGTTTCCTAATTTGTATCGAGTCGAAATTTTTCCATTTAATGTTGAACCAAAATCTGAATAATCTTCATAACGTAACGCAGCAGCCACTAAGAAATCTTTCGTAAAATTAAATTCAGTATCTAAATACGCCGCAACAGAATGACGATTTGCATTGACTTCATTCGCTGGTAAAAATCCTGGAAAAGCTTGCGCTCCACCTGCTAAAGCAGTACCATTTACAGCGAATAATGTATTGATATTTCCATTAAAATCTTGTACATAAATTGGCTTTCCATTTCCGTCTACACCAATTTGACGAACTTTACCATAATTCGCATAAGATGACTCTTCACCTCCTACAATTTGATAATTTTCATAACGAAATTCTGCACCAAAAGCGACATTAATTCCAGCTAAAACATCATCAAAAAAACGCGTAAAATCCAGGTTGGTTGTATTCTGCGTAAAACGATATCCACCAGCTTCAAAAGATGTTGGTGAAGATTCTTTCATCGATGCGTTAACTGTATTTTTTACTCCAAAATCGATGGTATTATTTCCGTATGTGTTCGAAAAATCAACTTTCCAACCGTTAATTTCACTACGAATTCCCGCTGCTAAAGAGCGATCGTAATTATTAGTTTGAATTAATGGTAAAAATCCATTTGGATAAATTGACGCTACTGTTTGATGTAACTGAGCAGGCTGACGACGAAAAGCCGCCGATTCACCCAAACGATAATTTAATCCTCCAAATGCATAAATTTCGGTTTTATCTGAAACTGGAAAAAGTGAATTAATAAAAATCGCTCCTCCTTCATTTTTTGATTGTCCAATGCGCGAAACATAATCAGCACGCGTTTCTCCACGACGCGCTAATTCTTCCTCTGTAATATCTTTTCCAGTTGGATTTGGGTATAAATCTGGTCGATTATAATCTGAGAAAATTGTTCCTGTAAATTCTTTTTGGCGATTGAATGGTTGACGCTTGTCGTAAGAACCTGCAACATTTACAAATCCTCCTTTTTCACCCACTTTTACACCATAATTTACATTCGCTTGAAAAGTTTCACCATCAAAATTATCTTCTGCATTTTTCGAAAGATTTCCTCCATACGAAATTGACGCACGTAGTTTATCTGTCGAATCTTCTAAGACAATATTAATCACACCTGCAATCGCATCAGAACCATATTGGGCAGCAGCTCCATCTCGAAGAATTTCAATTCTTTTGATCGCAGAAGTTGGAATCGCATTCAAATCTGTACCAACAGAACCTTTACCAAACGAACCATTAATATTAACCAATGATGTTGTATGACGACGCTTTCCGTTAATCAAAACCAGTACTTGATCTGGTCCTAAACCACGCAAAGAAGCAGGATCTATATGATCTGTTCCGTCAGAAATAACTTGCGTATTCGAGCTAAAAGATGGCGCAACATAATTTAAGATTTGATTCAACGAAACTTGTCCTACTTCTTTTGTCACCTCTTTAATATCTATCACATCAACTGGTGTTGAAGAATCTAATTGTGTACGTCCAACTGCACGTGAACCAATCAAAACGACTTCGCTAAGATCAGTATCCGAATTGATTGATTGTAAAAAGAAATCTAAAGAAACTTCATTTTCATCAAGCACATTAATCGTTTGCGTCGTTGTTGGCTCACCTATTTTTGAAACAATAATTTCATACTTCCCAGGCTCTAACGTTAATTGATATAAACCATCTGCATCTGTTGTCGTCGTAATATTTGTTCCTTTTACATTAACCGTTGCTTGATCGATTGGTCCATTTATATCTTCAACCGTACCTGTGACTTTAGTTTGGGCGAATAAAAATGTTCCGCCGAAAAGAGCAGTTAGAAAAAATATTTTTTTGAGTGAGTATAATTTCTTGTTCATATTTACAATTTTAAAGTCTAGCAAATTTATAGACTTTATAGAATATAAAACAAGTCGTTTTTAAATAAAATAAAAGAAAACTTTAAATTAATGTTAAACAAAAATTCTATTCTAAAAATAAAACTAATAATAGAATATAATTCTATATAATAAGTAGAGTATTGATTTTTATTAAATAAAATTTCATAAAAAAAGGAGCTCAAATTGAGCTCCTTTCTAAAATATTTGTTGAGAATTGATTATTTCAATTTCTTTTTAACCTCTACAGTTTCGTAAGCTTCGATAATGTCACCTACTTGAATGTCGTTGAAGTTTTTGATGTTAAGACCACATTCGTAACCTTTACTAACTTCTTTCACATCATCTTTGAAACGTTTCAATGAAGCTAATTCACCATCGTGAATCACAACTCCATCACGAATGATACGAATACTAGAGTTTCTATAAACTTTACCGTCTAAGACCATACATCCGGCAATAGTACCAACTTTCGTTACTTTGAATGTTTCACGAACCTCAATATTACCTGTTACTTGCTCTTTCAACTCTGGAGATAACATTCCTTCCATCGCTTCTTTGATCTCTTCGATCGCAGCATAGATAATTGAGTATGTTCTAATTTCAACTTCTTCTTTTTCTGCAATATCACGAGCAGATCCACCAGGACGAACATTAAATCCAATAATAATCGCATCTGAAGCAGAAGCTAATAATACGTCAGATTCTGTAATTTGTCCAACTCCTTTGTGTAAGATGTTAACAATAATTTCTTCTGTCGAAAGTTTTTGTAAAGAGTCTGTCAATGCTTCTACAGAACCATCCACGTCCCCTTTCAAGATAATATTCAACTCTTTGAAGTCTCCTAAAGCAATACGACGTCCAATCTCATCAAGTGTAATATGTTTTTGTGTACGAATAGTTTGCTCACGTTGTAATTGATCTCTACGAGTTGCAATTTGTTTCGCTTCGCGTTCATCTTCGTAAACTTTGAACTTATCACCTGCTGTTGGCGCACCCGCTAATCCTAATATCGTAACTGGTGTTGATGGTCCAGCAACTTTGATATTGTTACCACGCTCATCTAACATTGCACGAACTTTACCATGGTGAGATCCTGCTAATACATAATCTCCGATGTGTAATGTACCTGTTTGTACAATAATTGTCGAAACATATCCACGTCCTTTATCTAATGCAGCTTCTACAACTGTACCAGATGCTTTACGTTTTGGATTCGCTTTAAGGTCTAATACCTCAGCTTCTAATAATACTTTTTCTAATAAATCTTCTACTCCTAAACCAGATTTAGCCGAGATTTCTTGAGATTGGTAAGTACCACCCCAGTCTTCAACTAATAAGTTCATTTGAGCTAATTGCTCTTTTACTTTTTCTGGATTAGCTGCTGGTTTATCAACTTTGTTGATTGCGAATACCATTGGTACTCCAGCTGCTTGAGCGTGAGAAATTGCTTCACGCGTTTGTGGCATGATTTGGTCATCGGCTGCAATCACAATAATTGCAATATCCGTTACCTGAGCACCACGAGCACGCATCGCTGTAAAAGCCTCGTGACCTGGTGTATCTAAGAATGCTACACGTTTACCACTAGGCAATGTTACGTTGTACGCACCAATATGTTGTGTAATACCTCCAGACTCACCAGCAATTACATTTGCTTTACGAATATAATCTAATAAAGATGTTTTACCGTGGTCAACGTGTCCCATTACAGTTACAATTGGCGCACGAGTTACTAAATCTTCTTCGTTATCGATTTCTTCTTCTTCAGTTGAGATTTCTTCTTCAGCATTAGCAAATACTGCTTCGAATCCAAAATCATCTGCAACTAATTGAATTGTATCCGCTTCAAGACGTTGGTTCATGGTAACCATGATTCCCAATGACATACATGCAGAGATAACTTCTGTAACAGAAACATCCATTAACGAAGCTAATTCGTTAACCGTTACAAATTCTGTTACGTGTAAAGTTTTGTCCATGTCCATTGCTTCTTGCTCTTGCTCAGCAAACTCACGACGTTCTTTACGTTTGTCTCTTCTGTGTTTAGCCCCTTTAGATCCTTTTCCTTTATTAGTAAGTTTATCTAAAGTGTCTTTAATTTGTTTTTTAACATCTTCGTCAGAAAGTTCTACTTGAGGAACTCTTGGTCCACGGTTGTTTCCACCTCTAAAGTTTCCACCACCTTGACGATTTCCACCTTGACCTCCTGGGCGATTTCCTCCTTGTCCTTGACCTCCTTGACGGTTGTTATTATTTCCTCCTCCGTGGTTGTTNNTTATTGTTTCCTCCGTTTTCTCCAGCTTTTGCTACATCTTCTGGTTTAACGTTTTTCTGGATACGTTTGCGCTTTTTCTTGTCAGCAGCGTTATTAGCACCTTTTTGATTCCCTTTTTTATCGTCAGTTTTTTTCTTATCAAATTTTGATAAGTCAATCTTTGCACCTGTAAAATTAGGTCCATCTAATTTTGTGTAGACAGTTTCAATTTTTTGAGGTTCAACTGCTGCTACTTCTTCAATTTCTTCTTTCTTCACTTCAGGCTTCGCTTCCGTTTTTATTTCAGGCTTTTTAACCTCTTCCACCTTTTTAGGTTCTTCTTTCTTCACCTCTTTTTTAACTTCCGCCTTCGGTGCTTCCGCCTTTTTAGGTTCTGCTTGCTCTTTTTTAGGAGCTGGAGAATCTTGCTTTTTAGGTTTACCTGTATTATTTATTTTATCAAGATCAATAACTTTTATCACTTTCGGTCCTTTCGGTTCCTCTTTTGATTCAGTTTTAGGTTCAGCTTTTGGTGCCTCCTCTTTCTTGATTTCTTCTTTCTTCACCTCTTCTTTTGCCGCAGGTTTTTCTACTTTGGCTTTAGGTTTCAAAGCATCTAAGTCTATTTTTCCAACAGTCTTTGGTCCTTCCAATTCAACTTTCGTCGTTTCAATGATTTCAGGTTTCTTTTCTACTGGTTTTTCAGTTGCAGCTTTTGCCTCTGCTTCTTTTTTCTCAGCGGCTTTGATATCTGAAATTTTGTTAATGACTACTTCACCGGAAGCTTGCTTTTGTTTAGCATCAGATCGGAACTCATTAACTAAAATATCGTAAGTTGGCACGTCGATTTTAGAGTTCGGATTTTTTTCTACTGTTGTACCCTTCCCTTCTAAAAAATCAACAGCTCTATCTATTGATATATTTAATTCTTTTAATACTTTACTTAATCTTATTGTTTCCGACATATGAAGCTAATCTCTTATTTTAATGTTTGCAAATGTATGAATTGTTTATGACTTGAGAATGAATTAATCTTCAAACTCTTCTTTTAACACACGGATTACGTCTAAGATCGTCTCTTCTTCTAGATCCGTACGTTTAATTAAATCATCAACATCTTGTTCTAAAATACTTTTGGCAGTATCTAACCCGATAGCACTAAATGCATCGATTACCCACGCATCGATTTCGTCTGAGAATTCTGATAATTCTACGTCTTCGTCTTGGGCTCCTTCTCTGAAAATATCAATTTCCATTCCAACTAATTTAGAAGCTAAACGAACATTGTAACCTCCTTTACCAATTGCTTTCGAAACTTCGTCTGCATTTACGTAAACTAAGGCTTTGTTTTCTTCTTCATTAATTTCGATATTCGAAATTTTAGCTGGGCTTAAAGCGCGTTGAATAAACAAACTCATGTTGTTTGTGTAGTTGATTACGTCGATGTTCTCGTTACGTAATTCGCGTACAATTGAATGGATACGAGATCCTTTCATTCCGACACAAGCTCCTACTGGATCGATACGATCGTCGTAAGATTCTACTGCAACTTTTGCTTTATCTCCAGGGATACGAACTACATTTTTGATTGTAATTAATCCGTCTAAAATCTCTGGAATTTCTTGTTCAAATAATTTCTCTAAAAATTTTGGTGATGTTCTAGATAAAATAATTTGAGGTTTTGCTCCTCTCAATTTTACGTCATCTACAACAGCACGTAATGTATCTCCTTTTCTGAAAAAATCTGATGGTATTTGATTTTCTTTTGGTAAAATCATTTCGTTTTGTTCGTCATCCATAATAATCACTTGTTTGTGACGTACATAGTGGATTTCTCCCGAAACTACTTCTCCAATTAAACCTTTAAATTTCTCGTATAAATTAGAGTTATCATGCTCCATTACTTTAGAAACCAATGTTTGGCGTAATGTTAAAATCGCACGACGACCTAATGCTTCGATCGGAATTTTTTCCGATACTTCTTCACCTACTTCAAAATCTGGCTCAATTTTACGTGCTTCAGATAATTCGATATCTGTTGCGTCGTCTTCTGAGAAACCGTCTTCTACAACAATACGGTTGTGCCAAATCTCTAAGTCTCCTTTATCAGGATTTACAATAATATCAAAGTTATCATCTGTACCATATTTCTTTTTCAAAACACTTTTCAGGGTTTCTTCTAAGATTGCCATCAGCGTAATACGGTCGATGTTCTTATCGTCTTTAAAATCTCCAAAAGATTCAATTAATGCAAGATTGTCCATTAAACTTTAATTTTTTTAAAAGGTGACTTTTATAATCGCTTTCTTAATGTCAGCGTAATTTATTTTTTCTTCGTGTTCTACTGTAATTTTTCCTTTTCCTACAGGTTTTGGTTCGCGTGCTTCCCAAAAAATTGTAACACCTTCTTCATCGGCTTCTACAATTTCGCCTTCCATCACTTTGTCGCTTAATGTAGCTTCTAAAGTTCTTCCTACATTTTTGGCAAATTGACGTGGCATGGTTAGGTTACTTCCTACACCAGGAGAGGAAACCTCTAATGCAAAGTCACATTCTTCTCTATCAAGATTATGCTCTACATGTCGGCTTATTCTTACAATTTCTTCGACTGAAAGACCTTCGTCTCCATCTGCTAAAATTACAATTTTATCATCTGGAGTGATTTTCCAATCGATAAGAAACAATGACGGATTTTCCGCAATTGCTTCGTCTATCAGCTGTTTTACTTTATTTGAATCCATATACAACGAAAAAGAGAGCTATAACCAGCCCTCCTCCATTTATTCCTTTAAATTCTTTGCAAATATAGTTAAATATTTTTTATTGACCTAATTTCAATCATTTAATCTGACTAATTCATTAAGTGATAAACAAATATTCCTATAAAAATTAATGTTAAAATAACATCATATCCTGTTGTTAAAATAAATCCGACAAAAGATCCGAAAGCAGATTTTAATGCAACTTTAGGCGAAGCCGCAGTAAAAACCAATTCGCCTAATAATGCTCCCAGAAAAGGACCTACGATAAACCCGATTGGTGGAAAAAATAATCCGATGATTAATCCTACAATAGATCCCCAAATCCCGTATTTGGTTCCACCTAATTTCTTGGTCATGTAAGCTGGTAATAAATAATCTAAAAGCGCACCTAATAACACAAAAAGTCCTGCAATAATTATCGTTCCCCAATTGTAACTACAATCACTACTGAATTTGAAAACTAATAATCCGACCAATGCCAAAGGTGCTCCTGGTAAAGCTGGCAAAACAGTTCCGACCAAACCAACAACCAATAAAATTCCACTAATAAGATTTAGTATACTATCGTTATCCATTATTTTAGTATTTTTAAAACTGTAACTTTGCACAAACAAATCTATTTAAACTCAATTCACAGCTTATGCAAGATAAATCTTTTTATGAAGAATTTTCTGATGGTGTAAAATTTTTTTTCAATCAATATTTCAAAATTGATTTATCCGAAAATCTTTTTACCTTTTTAGAAATTGTTACTTGGATAGCTATTCTTTTTGTGTTAGATTTTGTGCTAAGAGCTATTATTCTTCCGCTTCTAAAAAAACTGAAAAATTTCACCGAAAACGATTGGTTGAAGTTTTTGTACAAAAACAAAGTCTTTGTTTCAGCTATTCATCTCATTCCAATCAGTTTTGCATTAAGCATGAATGTTATTTTGTTCAAGAATGAAGGAAATATTTTTCATGTTGTTCAACGCATTACACAACTTATTTCATTAATCGTTTTTACGCAACTTATTTTCCGAGTTATCAATACAATTATTGATGTGTACAACGAAGAAAATAGTTATACAACAGTTGGAGTGCGAACTTTTGGGCAAATGTTGAAGTTTATTATCACGTTTTTTGCGATTATTTCTGGAATAATGATTTTGTTTACGGTTGATAAAAATACGATTATTACTGTTCTCGGAGCTTTAACCGCAGCTGTTTTATTGATTTTTCGTGATGCGATTTTCGGATTTGTTTCTGGTTTGCAAATCTCTTATTCTAAAATTGTAAAAGTTGGTGATTGGATTACCGTTTCCAAAGGCGATATTGAGGGAACAGTTAAAGAAATTAACATTAATTTGGTGAAAATTGAGAAGTTTGATAAATCTATTGCAACGGTTCCTACTGTGGATTTGGTTTCGTCGCAAGTAACCAATCATATGGCGATGTTGGCGACTGGAACTCGTCAAATAAAACGTTCGGTTTCGTTTAATGTCAATTCTTTTCAGTTTTGTAACGAAGAAATGTTAAATCGTTTCGAAAATATTACTTTAATTCATCATTATATTCAACAAAAACGTCACGAAATTTCCATCTATAATCAAAACATTGAAAATTCTGATTTAGATATTAATGGTAAAAATTTAACCAATATTGGTGTTTTTAGAATTTATGTTGAACATTATTTAAAAAGTTTAAAAACTGTTTCGCAAAATGATCCAATTATCGTAAAACAATTACCTGTTTCTCCACTTGGAATGCCGTTAGAAATTGGTTGTTTTACAACTTCGGCAAGCAATTTGGAATTTGAAAGAATTCAGTCCGATATTTTCGATCATTTGTTGACAGCTTGTCGTAAATTTGACTTAGAAATTATGCAAAGCATTTCGCTTTCTGATATTAAAAAATTATAATATAAAATCATGACTAAATTAAGTGTTAATATAAATAAAATTGCCACAATTCGTAATGCGCGCGGTGGAAATACGCCAAATCTTGTAGAAGCGGCAATCAAAATTCAGGAATTCGGAGGACAGGGAATTACGATTCATCCACGTCCAGACGAACGCCATATTCGTTACCAAGATGTGTACGATTTGAAACCTGTTGTAACAACTGAATTTAATATTGAAGGAAAACCGATTGATAGTTTTATGGAATTGGTTTTAAACTCAAAACCAGAACAAGTTACCTTGGTTCCTGATGCAGAAGATGCGATTACATCAAACGCTGGTTGGGATACAATCAAACATTTTGATTATTTAACAGATGTGATTAAAACGTTTAAAGATGCTGGAATCAGAACTTCTATTTTCTTAGATCCAAATCCTGCTTTAATTGAAAGTGCTGCGAAAACTGGTGCTGATCGAATCGAGTTGTACACAGAAGAATTTGCGACGCAATACGGTTTAGGAAATCTTGACGCAATTCTTCCTTATAAAGAAACGGCAAAATTAGCAATCGAAAATGGATTGGCTGTAAATGCTGGACACGATTTGAGTTTAGATAATATTGAATATTTTATTCGCGAAATTCCAACAATTGCAGAAGTTTCTATTGGTCACGCGTTAATTTCTGAAGCTCTATATTTAGGTTTAGAAAATACGATACAAGCGTATTTACGTAAAATTGAATTAGCAAATTTGTAGAAAATGGCAGAAATCTTACATAGCAAAATTGTCGGCTCTGGTGAAAAACATTTATTGGTTTTTCATGGATTGTTTGGACAATTGGATAATTGGAGCACATTAGGAAAACATTTTGGCGAATATTTTACAACACATTTGATTGATTTACGCAATCATGGACGTAGTTTTCATAGCGAAGATTCTTCTTTGGCAGCGATGACGCAAGATATCGTGAATTATATGGATGCAAATTCTATCGAAAAAGCACATTTGTTGGGACATTCACTTGGCGGAAGAATTGTGATTGATTTTGCGATGATTCATCAAAATAGATTAGATCATTTGATTGTAGCTGATATGGCACCAAAAGCTTATCAACCTCATCATAATGCGATTTTCAAAGCGTTGAAATCTGTCAATTTTGATCAAGTCGAAACTCGAAAAGATGTAGAAGCTACTTTGGAACAATATATTCCTGAAATTGGTGTGCGACAATTTTTGTTGAAAAACGTTTACCACGCCGATAATGGAAAATACGCTTTTCGATTCAATTTAGATATTTTGGATAAATTTTATCAAGAGATGATTGGTTCTGAATTGTTGAAAGGCGAATTTGATGGTCCAACTTTATTTTTGGGTGGCGCAAATTCAAATTACATTATGCCAGAAGATGAAATGATTATCAAGGAGCGTTTTCCAAATGCGGAAATCAAGAAAATTGCAAATGCAGGACATTGGTTACATGCCGAAAATCCGAAAGATTTTACAGCAGAAGTTTTAGATTTCTTGTTGAATAAATAAAAACAAAAAAGCGAAATTCATAATTTGAATTTCGCTTTTTTTATATCTGATTATCATTCCAAGTTTATCGAAAAATCTATTCTTTTCTTTAACTCAATTTATTTTCTCTCAACAACGACCAATAAATCATAGTTGAATCTCTATTCAATTCAGTGAAATTTAGTTTAGTTAAAAGTTTCGTTGAACCAATATTTTCTATCAAACAACAAGCGGTTACTTCTTCTAAAGTTTCTTTTGTAAATGCCCAATTTATCAATTCCGCAGCTGCTTCCACTGCAAAACCTTGCTTTCTTTCTGCTTCGATAATTCCATAACCAATATCACAACTTCTTCCAACAAAATTATAACCTTTAAAACCAATGTCACCAATTATTTCTCGTGTTGATTTCTTGATAATCATCCACGATTCGAAACCTGTTGGTGCATCTACTTTAGACAAGTTCACAATAATTCGAGGCAATGTTTCGATTACATCTGCATCTGGCCAACCTTTTCCTCTAATCAAATTTAATTGCTCTAAATCGGTATAATTATTTTGTAATATATTTTCGCAAATGGAAATCGTGAATGGCATCAAAATTAATCGTTCGCTACACAATTCCGTTACTTGTAAACTTTCTAAATGCATAATTGATGAAATTTTATAACTTCAAAATGTATCAACTCATCTTTCATTAATTTTTGAGAAGAATAAGTCAACAATTCAATGTTTTTGAATGTAAATCTTACCAAATAATCTCTTCCCTGAAATTTTGATAAAATTACTTTTCCTTCGAATTTTCCATTTTCTGAAATTGCAATTTCTTCTGGATAAATGACAATTTTAGAAGAATAAATTCCTAAATCTTGTGAATCATCCAACACATTTACATAACCAAAAAGTTTGGCCACATAAGTTGTCGCAGGAGAATTTCGCACATTCTCGACCTCATCATACTGAATCATTTTTCCGTTTTGCAAAACTAAAATTTTATCCGAAGTATAAAAAGCGTCATTCAAATCATGTGTTGTAAAAATCACTGTAATTTGATGCGCTTTACACCAATCCATAATTTTTTCTCGAATGGTTAATTTTAATATTTGATCTAAATTAGAAAAAGGTTCATCCAGCAACAAAATTTCGGGTTGTTGTGCCAAAGCTCGTGCAATAGACACACGCTGTCGTTGACCTCCACTCAGTTTATTTGGAAAAATATGTTTAAAGTCTAACATTTCAACCACCATTAACGCTTCGTCAATTTGTTGTTGCTTAAGTTCTAAATCAAAATTGCTTAAGAATTTTCCGACATTTTCACCAACAGTCACAAAATCTAACAAATCATAATCTTGCGCTACGTATTTCATCATTTTATGACCTGGAATCAAGTTATAAGCAGGACCACGTAATTTTTTGGTATGATAGTAAATTTCTCCTTCTTTAAAATCTAACAAACCATAAATCAATTTCAGTAAAGTTGACTTTCCACTTCCACTTTCTCCGATAATACTTATCACTTCGCCTTTGTTAACTGCAAAATTGATGTTATCGAGTACTTTTTCTTCGAAATCTGGATAATTATAACTGAGTTGTTTTACGTTTAGCACGATTGAATAATTTTTCTTATGTTTGGCTAAGGTATTAGATTTATTCAATATGAAATAATTGTTTAATTATTTCATTTATTGATATAAATCAATATCAACTATTAATTTATATTATAGTTTTGTAAAAGAAAAAATTAAAAAAAGCGATATGAAAAAATTATTCTTAGGATTGGCTGTTGTTTCTGCTGTTGCATTAACATCTTGTGGAGGAAAAACTGAAACTAAAGCTGCTACAGAAGCTCAAGAAGGAGCAACATCAACTGAAGGAGCTGCAGAATATGCTGTTGATACAACTGCATCTGTTGTAAATTGGAAAGGTGGAAAAACTTTTGACGATATCAACAAACCAGAAGAAGGTCACTACGGAGTAGTAAAATTAAAAGAAGGTTCTGTAAAAGTACACGACGGAGTTTTAGAATCAGGGAAATTTGTTGCTGATTTTGCTTCTTTCGAATCGAAAGATTTAGATGCTGATGCAGAAAGTAAAGGAAAATTAGACGGACACTTAAAATCTGCTGATTTCTTAGACGTTGAAAAATTCCCAACTGCAACTTTCGAAATTACAGGAGTTAAAGCTTTAGAAGGTGGAGATTACAATTCAGAAATTTCTGGAAACTTAGATTTCCGTGGAGTTCCTAAAAATGTAACTTTCAAAGCTAATGTAACTGTTGATGCGAATGGTGTAACAATCAAATCTGAAGAATTCGGAATTAACCGTAAAGATTTCGGAATTGCATTCGTAGGTGCTGGAGGTTCTATCATAAAAGACGAAGTTTTATTACAAGTAGATTTATCAGCTAAACCAGCTGCTGCAACTGAAGAAGCTGCAAAATAATCGAATTGAATATTCATAAAATAATAGAAGCCATTTATCTTAGATAGATGGCTTTTTTGTTTTAGAGGCGAAAAAATATAATTTCTCTCATTTTTTTTGTGATAATTAATTGAACTTAATTATATTCGTACTCATAATTAATAACATACATTAACAAAACAATGAAAACAATTAAGTTCTTCCATCCGGATGAAACATTTAATTATAATATTGAAAAATCGTTATGCAAAGTCGTTTTTCAAGGAAATAAAAAATGTTTGTTGGTCGAAATACATTCGACTGATGACTTAGAACACGTAGAAGGCGATTCGTTACAAAACGATTTTCCTCAACTTTCTTTATTTATTGATGATTTTCCTTTGGATGTAGAATCTGTAGAAGAATTAAACGGTAAAAAAGTTTCTATTCCTTACGGTTTTGCCGAGGAAGAAGACGAAGAAGGTGAAACTGTGGAAGTATATTATACAACGTTGAATGTTTCGGAAGAAGATTACGAAACGGTAAACAACGAATTAACTTTTAGTGTAAACGACAAAGGAATTTTGACCTTGAATTGGAAAGGTGAAGTGCAAGATTTTGTAGAAGAATCTGAAAAAGATATTCCTTTCGAAATAGAATGTACATTTGAAGAATTCGAATTCACGGAAGACGATTTTGAATAAAAAAAATACAACAAAAACCTCTCAATTTAGAGAGGTTTTTTTAATCACTATAAATTATGAAAAAGTTTACTTTAACTCATCGATTATTACATTGGACAATCGGAATATCGATGATAATGCTTTTCTTAACTGGCTTTTTGAGAATGGAATGGATGAGCAAGAAAAATCTTTCTGCTTTAATTACCAATGAAGTTTCAAAAGAAGGTTTAAACATTTCTGACGCTACTTTAAAAACAATTGGAAGAAGTTCTTTAGAACCAATGTGGCAATGGCACGAAATATTTGCTTATATCGCTTTAGTTCTTTTTGCTATCCGAATTGTTTATATGCTTGTAAAGGGAATCCGATTTCCTAATCCTTTGAAAAGTCATTCAACATCCGAAAAATTTCAGGGAATAATTTATATGATTTTCTATTTGTTAATGCTAATTAATATTGTGACAGGATTTTATTTAATGTGGGGAAATGGAACTTACAAAGACCCAATGGAAGAACTGCATAAAACTGCAATTTATTGGTTTCCTATCTTCTTTCTCATTCATCTCATTGGAGTTATTATCGATGAAGTCAATAAAAATTCTGGAATTGTTTCGAAGATGATAAATGGTAAAGATTAAAAATAGAAAAAGACACTTTATAAAGTGTCTTTTTTATTTAAACAATTGATATATTTTATCTTTTTCGTAACCTTCGATAGTTACTTTTTGATCAGTACTATAAAATGTATATTCTCTACGATTATCCGTATCTATAATATAATTCGGAAAAGATTTATTTGGTCTTCTCATTCTTGCTTCTTTGAGATTTTTTCGATCCTTGTTAGATATCAAAAAAGTCTTTTTATCAAGAATCAAAAAATAATATTCTTTTTCTAAAGAATAATAGTTACTTGACGATTTTACAGTTAAGATTAATTTATTATCCTTTACTTGATAAGTTCCTTCTGCAAAACCATAATTAGCATTATTGATTTCTTTACCGTTTTTATCTAACTCTACAATACAGTTATAAAAAACCGACTTGTATTTGAATTGTTGATTATTAAACAATTTCAATTCAAAGTTGCTATGTTTAAAGATTAAAGGAGTCGTCAATACTAATTTATCTTGCGCTTTTGTATTAATTGCAAGTAAAAATAATAATCCAACCAATAGTTTATTCCACAAATCCATATAACTGATTAACAATTATATAAATTTAAAGAAAATTATTTTCCTTTCATAAAAATCCAAGCCAATAAACCCCAACCGATAATCATAAATAGACCTCCAAGTGGCGTAATTGGCCCTAAAAATTTAAGATTTGCGTTCCAATGTTCTGCGAATGACAACAAATAGATACTTACAGAAAAAACAAATGTTCCGGCAATTAAACACCAAGCTGCAGAACGTTCTAATCCGTTATTAAATTGAAAATACATTCCAACAGCTAACAAAACAATTGCGTGATACATTTGATAACGTACTCCGACTTCAAAACTTGCTAATTTTTCGGCTGGTAAAATTTTCTTGAACGCATGAGCTCCGAAAGCGCCTAATATAACCGCCGTCATTCCGTATAATGAAGCAATTGTCAACACAAGATTTTTCATAAATTATCTCTTTTTATTTTATTCAGATTTCTTTTTTCCAGCCACAAAATCCTTCAAATAATATGGCTCGAAATACGCAACATCTTCAAATGATTTTTGATTAAATTTTTCTTCCGCAACACGAATCATATCCTTTGCCGATGGAAAAGTTTGTATAAACGTAGCATCCAAATGCGCTAAAACTTCTTGACATTTTTCTGCTCCATCACCCACAAAAATAATTTTCTTTCCTTTCAATTCTTCAAAAGAAGTTTCGTCAATTACTTTCGCTTCGGTTTCTGTCAACTGATTTCCTTGCTTATCGAATAAAGCTGTATAGACTTCCATTCGTCTTGCATCAATCATCGGAATGATATAATCTACCTCTTGATTTAATTGTGATTCCGCCAAAATTTGCAACGAATTAATTGCCATCAATGGAATATCAGAACCATACGCAAAACCTTTGGCAGACGAAACGCCAATACGCAAACCAGTGTAAGAACCTGGACCTTTTGATACACAAACCGCCTCGATATCTTTCCAATTTATTTGCGCACCTTCCACACACCAATCCACAAACTGATTCAGTTTTTCGCCATGTGCATAATTTTCATCACTTTCTTCAACCAAACATAGTTGAACGCCATCTTTAGCAATCGAAACCGAACAATTTTTTGTTGAAGTTTCTAAATTTAAGATTGTTGCCATGATGCAAAGATACATCACGAAAGTTAGATGTTTTATGTTTGAAAAGATGATTTTCTTTCGGAAATGGAGTTAATCCTGATAATTTTCTACGAAATGATAAAAAGTATTATTTGATTTATCGTATATAAGGATATTATAATGAGGATATTTCGCAATTTGATAATATTCTAATTCTCCTATATTATTAAATTCTGTAAAAAAATCAAGTTTATTATATATTTCAGGAAATTTACTCTTGATAAAATTTATTTTCTCTAAAATTGTAACTTCATTTGTTTTCATTAATTCATTATCCGAAATGTCAGCTTTATCTGTTTTCAAATCATTTAAAAATTTGAATAAATCATTTTTATCTGATTGATATTTAAAAAAGCATTGATAAAAACCTCCTAAAAAATCCATTTTAACCCCTTTTTGATTTTTAATTTCAAATATTAAACCTTTACCATAAACATCTCCTAATTTAATGGAATTAATAGCTGTAGTATTTTGAAATAGTTTGTCAATACCTTTTTTCCACACAACTTCAGTCGTAGTTGATGCTTTATTTTTTACTTTCTGAATAGTATTATCTTTAACCTCATCTATTTTTGAACACGATAAAAAACTGAATAAGAACAATAAAAATATATTTTTCATAAGCTTTATTTAACTTTTATTTCCCTTCCAACGTAATAGGAACGCCAGCATAGAAATCTAATACTTTTTGTTTGAAAATGTAGTTGTATTTCGCTTGCAACATTTGCGATTCTGCAACCATCATGTCATTACGCGAACGGTTAAAATCATATTGATTAATAACTCCAGCATTGTAAGATTTTTGCGCAAAATCGTATGAAATTTTCGCATATTTTACCGCTTCTTTCGATGATTCATATGACGCAAACGAACTATTTAATTCGAAATAAGCCGACTGAACGTTTTTCAACACATCTTGTTTCGATTGTAAAAGATCAACTTTTGCTAAATCCTCGTTGATTAATGCTTTCTGAATATTAATTTTATAGGAATATTGATTCCAAATTGGAATACTCACACCAACTCCAAAAACGCCTGTTACATTATGTCCTAATTGCTCTAATAACGCATCTTGATGTAATCTCTTGTTAAAATATTGCAGATAATTTGTCCCGAAATTGAAACTTCCTGTCACTTTTGGAAATAATGAAGTTCGCGCGATTTGAGTTTCTTTCGCAGCAACATCAATTTGCAATTCGGCATGTTTTACAGAAGGTTGATTTTGATAAGCCGTTTCTACCACATCATCCAAATTATACAATTGAGACGTTACATTATCTGGAATTTTGACATCAGTTACAGCAAAATTTCGGTAATCATTTAATTGCAACAACATCGCTAAATTGAACAATGCACGCTCTATTTCGATTTGTGCATTTACCACTTCACGTGTATTTGTCGCGACTTCAGATTCAGATTGAGCAACAACAGATTGAGCTACTGAACCAGCTTTGAATTTCTTTTGATTTTGATCCAATAATTGTTTCGAAATAGTTAGATTTCCTACTGCAACTTGTTTCAATTCTTTGTTCAATAAAACCGCCAAATAATAATTTGCAACTTGTAACGAAATATCATTTATCGTCATCGCAGTTTGTACTTTCGACGCTTCTAATTCCAAAGCAGCTTTGTCTTTATTCAATTGAACAACTCCACCATTGTAAATATTGATGCTAGATTGTACGCCAAATGAATGCGCAAATTGATAATATCCCTTTTCTATTGTTGGATTATAAGTTCCGATTGTAAAGTTAGTATCTACATAACCCGAAACCGTTGGCAACCAAGCGTTATAGGTTAATTCTAAATTTTTATTAAAAATTTCTTGGTTGATGGTATTCTGTTGAACAGTCAAATTATTTTTCGAAGCATATTCAATACATTTTTCAATTGTCCATTCTTCTTGGGCAAACGAAGAAAGAGAAGTAATAAATAGTAAAGTAAAAAATAATTGTTTCATAGACTATTCTTGTCAGAAAATTAAAGATATAAAATAAGTCGAATTTCTAACCAAAATGTTACGAAATTCGACTTAAAGTTTTATTTGGTCAGTAAATTAACCTTTAATTTTTGAAGCAATTGCAAATTCTTCTGCAAAAGCAGCGATTCTTTCTGCAACTTCTTTTTCCTCTGTTGCTCTTTCGTAAGAACTAGACATCGAAATTAAAATTTGGTGAAAGAAACGTTTCATATCATCTTGTGTCATTTCTTTTGTCCACAAATCGATGCGCAAAGCTTCTTTTGCTTTATCATCCCAAACAGAAAGTAACATTGCTTTTGTTTCTTCGTGACTAATTCCACCGTCTGGTGCATTCCAAGTCATTTTTTCTGGTACGTGATTTTCGTCCAATTCAATCTCTACCGTAATATTTGTTGTTCTCATAACTTCTAATTATTAGTTTATTTCACAAAATGGTAAACTTTACCATCAATTGTTTTTGTTGTATAATTTGTTGAATTATTACTTTCTAAAGCTGGCTTATATTTAGAATCTTTGAAGATTTTTTGACCATCCATATCATCTAACAAAGCTTTCAATTCTACCTTCGGATTCTCTTTCATGTATTGGCGAATAATTTGCAAACCAATCCAAGCCGCAATTCTTCCTGGAGAATCTTGTTCTATTTCATTATTAAATTTTGAAAATGGACTAACTGCTAAAAAGCGTTTATCCAAAGAAGCATCTGAACTGAATACATAATTTTGCTCCACAAAAAAGTTCCAAATTTGACCTTCGTTCTCAATACACCACTGAATTTGTTCTGGCGTGTAACCAACTTTATATTCGTCTGGTGTAACTGTTAACAATGCATCTTGCAAAATCAATTTCTTCCCTTCATAAATCATTTTATCAATAAATAATTGATTTCTTGGGCTAAATGTTACCACATCATTCGCAATTGCATCAACAGCTTGAGAAGGCAAACGATTAAAATCTAAATTTGTGCGTAAATAACGTTCTACGCCAATGCTATCATATAATTTATTCTTTGACCCCAAATACGCATCCATCGCAATAAACATCAAGCCAGATTGCTGACTAAACATCACAGGATAATCTATATTTTGTAAACCTGATGAATAGGTATAAACCGTCGGAATTTTATATTCTGGAAAATAAAATTGGTAACGTTGAAACATCGGCGTTAACGATTGATTTAAGTTTTTAAAATCTCCAAAAACCTTTCGAGATTGTCCATAAATACTCAATTCTTCTTTATTACGACGTTGACTTTCCCATACGTCATCCGCAGTTTTTGCATCAAAAAAGAAAGGATAATCTTTTCGTAAAGCCGCTAAAGGAATCGAATCGTTAAAAAAATCTTGGCTGATATCATGAATATTCAACTGAACATTTTGTTCTTTGACATCCACTTCCCACGATTTTTCTTTTTTGCACGCAGTAAATAAAATTAAACTCGCAAAAGCTAAGCCATATACAAATTTCATTGCTTGGTTATTTAGCTAACAAAAATAGTAAAATAATCTGTAGTATTTTCAACCCTAATTTTTTTCATAATCTGCTATCTTTGAAATAAATTATTAAACTATGCAAACTGAAAAAGTTGTAGAATATATTGTTTCTTGGTTGAAAGATTATTTGGAAACAGCGCACCAAAAAGGCTTTGTGATTGGAATTTCGGGCGGAATTGATTCGGCTGTAACCTCAACGCTTTGTGCAATGACAGGTTATCCTTTGCTTAATTTGGAAATGCCAATTCATCAAGAAAAAAATCAAGCGGATAGAGCAAAACGTCATATTGAATGGTTAAAAAATAAGTTTTCGTCGCCAATCGATTCGATAGAAGTTGATTTAACCTCAACTTTTGATGCAATGGTTTCGGCTTTACCAGAAACGGAAACGACAGACAAAGTGAATTTAGCGTTGGCCAATACACGCTCTCGTTTACGTATGACAACATTGTATTATTTTGCTGGTTTACACAATTATTTGGTTGCAGGAACAGGAAATAAAGTCGAAGATTTTGGCGTTGGTTTTTATACAAAATACGGTGATGGCGGTGTAGATCTTAGTCCGATTGCTGATTTAATGAAATCGGAAGTGTATAAAATTGCTGAGTTTTTAGGCATTAATACAGATATTCAAAAAGCAAAACCAACCGATGGTTTATTTGGCGATGATCGTTCGGATGAAGATCAATTAGGAGCAAATTACGATGAATTGGAATGGGCGATGAAAGCGAAAGAAGCTGGAAAAACTGCAGATGAATTTGAAGGAAGAGAAAAAGAAGTTTTCGAGATTTATTCGAGATTAAATCGTATTAACCAACACAAGATGGTTCCAATTCCGATTTGTGATATTCCAGAGGAATTGATGAAGTAAGTGAACAGGTAAAACATATTCCGAGTTTCGAAATTCGAACTTCAATAAAACATATAATTAGAATACAATTTAAAAGCAAGCGAAAGTTTGCTTTTTTATTTTGATGTGATGTTGACACGAATTCAACATGACTTACGTATAATGTCATTCTGAATGTAGCGTTAGCGGAATGAAGAATCTCAGATTCCTCGACAAACTCGGAATGACATTTTCTTAATTGATAATATAAATGAAGAAGTCGTAAGTGAAATTTTATTATTTAGCCCAGCTTGGTAACTCTTTCCAACCTTGTGATGGAGCTTCTTTTATATTATCTAGAACAGGTTTATTTATATATAGTTTAGTCGTAAAAAATAGTCTATTAACCCATTCATTTTTATTGATTTTAACTAAAAATCTTTTACCTATTTTACTATTATAGAAAGATGTGCTATCATTATCGAAATAGTCACTACCATTATTTAATTTATCATTATATAAATAATTAAATTTTATTTTATTTGAAGAATTCTTACCTATAAAATCAATTCTAGTCAAAGTAGCAATAGTATATCTGTAATTTTCCTTAGTTGAATTATCAAAATGATTATTCAATAATACATAAATAACTATCAAAAATAAAGAAGAGAAAATTATCATACTCCATATACTTTTTGTTTTAAACATAGTAAATAAATTTTATTTCTAAATATACTAAAAACAAAAAACTCAGTAATACTACTGAGTTTTTTTATATTGTAAATAATATGTTATTGCGATATATGCGAGGGCGATTCCGGATAAGTTTGCCATTAAATCGACAAAATCAAAACTACGATGAAGTGAAGTTAAAACGCCTTGTAAAATTTCGATGAGGAAACTTACCAAAAACGGAATTATCATCAAGCGTAGGTTTGTTAATTTGTATGCGACAAATAACAAAATCGTCATCATCCCAAACATTCCACAATGTACTATTTTATCAAAATTATCAATCTCCAAAAAGATTTCTAATTCTTTGATTGTGCTTAATTTCGAGAAATTTTCTTGTGGAAGTAGCGTCAGATAAAACACCAACGCTACATATGCAAAAAATATTATTTTCTTTGTCTTATGCACCGATTAATTCTCCGTAAGCAGCTGCATCTAATAAAGTATCTAATTGAGAAGCATCTTCAATTTTAACTTTGATAATCCACCCTTTTCCGTAAGGATCAGTATTGATTAATTCTGGCTCACCTTCTAATTCAGTGTTAAATTCTACAACTTCACCGCTAATTGGCATAAATAAGTCAGAAACTGTTTTTACTGCTTCTACTGTTCCAAATACTTCTTCTTGACCTAAAGTTTCTCCTTCTGTTTCTACGTCAACATAAACAATATCTCCTAACTCTCCTTGTGCGAAAGCTGTAATACCGATTGTTGCTACATCTCCTTCTACAGAAATCCACTCGTGATCTTTACTGTACTTTAAATTGTTTGGAATGCTCATAATGTTTGTTTTATTGTTTTTTAATTTCCGAATGTAAAGGTAGCACTAAATCCGGCACGAATTTGAGAAATTGGAAAAGCTGTTGAAATTTTATATTTACTCATCATCTGATCCCAATAGAATCTCAAGTTCAAATTCTTACTCACGTTATAATCTGCTGTCAACTTAAACGTCATAATTCGCTGTCCACCTGTAATTTGCGAATCTCCATAAATACTTGTTGGTACGTTTGGATTTTGTACGTCATCAAAGTTATAAATTACTTTTCGAATTGTTGTTTGATTATCTCTTAAAGAAAAATCTCCACGAATATTTAAGTCTCCTTTGATTGTTTTCTGATTTCCTTGGTAACGAATTTTCATTTTGAAATCTTTAAAAATATATCCAAATCCAACAATATATTCAGATCCATAATCTTCTGTATACGTATAATTTGTTGTGCTTAATGATAATAAACGATCTCTGTTATATTGCGCACGTAATTGCATACTGTTACGGAATGTTAAATCCACTCCCAATAATGGTGAAAATGATTCGATCATCGTAACGGATCCATATAAATTCTGCGTATAGAAGTTTCCATTTTCATCTTTACCAGTCACTTGTCCACCACCCATAATTCCTGTATCTAACATAAAGTTTGGATTAGACTGAATACCAGTTGTTGTGTAAGTCGAATTATATGAACTCGAAACCTCAACATTATCAAAATATTTATTGATAATTGAAACAGATTTCAATCCTGTGTACGTTACGCGCCAGTTCGGAACAGGAATAGAACGATTGTATCCTAACTTAGACGAACCTGCATCTTTTCCTTGCACCGCCGCTAAAAAGGCTGGTAAAAGTACATCAGAACTTCTTGCATTAAATCCTTCGTAATAACCAAGTCCATCTACATTTCCGCTACCTCTTTTTTGTGCTAAACGTCCAGAAATAGTTTTAGTATTTGTTAGGAATTGCTCAAAAATTGCATCTCCATCTTTGAAAGCTGTTTTGATATTTACGGTCGAAATATTAAGATTTGCTAATTCATCAATGTAAGGATTTTCGACTGCTAAATTAAATCCTGAATGATAAATACGACGATCTTTTGTGCGTTTTGCATTCAAATCAATTCGTAAATCTGGAATAGGCTCAATTAAAGCAGTTCCATTAAAATCAGAACCTTTTGTAATTTGATATGCATCTGTCATCAATTCATCACCAACAATCAATCCTCTTTCGACTAATTGTCGTTTGATATCGAATTGCGTTCCATAAACAAAACCTAAAGTTGGTCCATTTTTACCATCAACACCAAAGAAACCTGGCTCATACAATAATCCTGGAATTACAGCTCCATTTGTCTGATTATACGTAAAATTAGCACGTTTTAACGATGATAAAACCATCCAACCATAATCTTTTGCTGTAAATTTATGTTTGAATTTGTATGCTGATTTCTTATTTGTACGACGTTTTTTAGAGAATAAAGTTGTGTAAACTGTATTCAACGAATCTATTTCTGCACGACGACCTTTTAAGATCGAATCGTAACGTTTATATCCTTTAAATTCTGGATAAAATTTTGCAAAATCTAAATCTCCCATCAAGTTGATCGAATTCGAGTTTTGAGCTGTACCTCTACCTAAATTCGCAATTCGTGTTGATGTAGAACCATCAGGATTTGTAACTTCTGTCTCAAAATTTCTGTAAGCTGTAGAAGTTGCAATCCAGTTATAATTCGAAGTAAATCCAGCTTCAACATTCATCCAATTTAAATATGGGAAGAATTTTAAAGGTAATTTATAATTCACCTGAAATTGTTGATCATACTGAACTGGACGTCCAATTGTGAACATATTTTGCCAAATCATATCTTGATCTGCACGCTGGAAAGTTGTTCCATCATTCAACGTCATTGTCGAAGATGTTAAATCTAAACGCAACGATTTTGTCAAATCAAAACCTAAATTATATTGCCAATTGAACAAGAA
>NZ_DLJR01000079.1:0-7219 GCF_002484365.1 Empedobacter sp. UBA7611 | reverse complement strand
CAGTTAGTAAGATACTACCAAATAAACGCGTTGTAGGATTTCCTAAACGCGTTTATTTGTTTTTATGTGTTTGATTATTAGTAGTTAAACAACTCTTCTAACGTTAATTCTTTTACTTGTCCAAGTTTTTCAACAGATGGCCAATCTAAGTTTTCTTTCTTACCAATTAAACCAACATTGAAGTTTTGACCTTTGATATGTTTTTGGAAAAATTGATCCAATTGATCTAATGTTAATTTAGATGTTTGATCGTAAATATCTTTATTGATATCATAATTTAGACCTTTATCTTGTAATGATAACCAATAAAAGAACACATTTGCTTTTGTATAACGACTTGTAGCGATTTGCTTAAGTGCTGCTTGCTTAGAATTATTGAATTGATTTTCTGCTTTTGGCATATTATTCATTAATTCTTTCATTGCGTCAACAGCTTGTGGCAATTTGTTTGCTTGTGTTCCAATTACAGCTCTTACATAATTGTAATTATCTTTTTTATTTGCATTAATGTAATAAGAACCAGCAGAATAAGCCAATGATTTAGACTCGCGAATTTCTTGGAAAACGATAGATGACAAACCTCCACCAAAATACTCATTGAAAATTCCTGTAGATGTCAACAAAGTTGGATCATATTTAGTATCACGAGCAAAGAAATTAATTTCCGCTTGTACCATATCGTAAGGAGCAAAATATACTTTGCCATCTGTAGCTGGTTGTGGATATTCTTTTTTCTTAGGATAATCTAAATTTTTCCCGAAATTATGATTTTGTTCAATTGCTTTTTTCGTTTCCGCTTCATTATTTCCGTAATAGAAAATCTGGTGCTTGTAATTAAAGAAATCTTTGATGATTTGCGTTAATTCTTTTGGATCAATAGCTTTCAAATCAGCTTCAGAAATAATATCTCTCGAGCGATTATTTGGTCCATATTGCGCATAAGTGTTCAACAAAGAAGAAATCACGTTTTTGTTCTTTTTTGAATTTTCTCTTGATTTCAAGATTGTTTTCACATATTCTTGGTAAGATTCATTATTTGCAACGGCATCACTTAAAAGATGTTCAAATAATTTGATTCCGCTTGTTAAGTTCTTTTGTAAACCTGTGATATAAACAGAAGTTCTTTCTGTACCAGGATTAACTCCATAATCAACACCAATTTTATAAAACTCTTTTTTCAAGTTTTCTGGCGAATATTTGGACGTTCCTAAATAATTTAAGTAATTAATCGCTAAACCAAGCTTTTTGTTATTGTCTGATCCCATATCCGCGATATAGTAAACAGAGCTAATATCGTTTGTCTTGTTCTGAATCGAAGTGAATTTTGCATTCTTGATTTTACTTTCGTTCAATTCTTTTTTGAAGTCAACAAAAACTGGTTTAATCTCACTTGATTTAATCTTCATGAAATCTTTGTACCAAGTAGATTCAGCATCACGATTCAATTGAATTGGCGTAATTCCAGGATTCGAAACACGTACCAAATCCTTGTTTTCACCTTGACGTTTGTAAACAATTACATAATTATTCGTATAATTATTCTTTGCAAAGTCCATTAGTTCTTGCTTTGTTACACGACCCATATCATCGTATTGATCGACAACTTCTGCCCAAGGAACATCATTGATATATGATTTGTACAAACTTGCTGCTAAAGAACGAGTATTTTCCCAGCTTTTCATACGAGATTTTCTTAAATCATTTACAACTGCTTCTATCATCCAATCATCAAATTCCCCTTTTTTGATTTTTTCAATCTGAGCAATTAATAAATCACGTACTTCTTCTAAACTTTGTCCCTGTTTTGGAGATCCAGAAAAAGAATGCATACCATAATCTCTAAAGAAAGAAGAAGAGCTTCCTGCTCCTAATGTTTTTTGCTGTTGATTGATATTTAAGTCGATTAATCCAGCTGTAGAATTACTTAAAATATAATCAATTAATGTTACATATTTTGCATCAGAACTTTTTGCTCCGTTAAAACGGTAAGCAAACTGAACACGTTCCGAAGATGGACTAAAAACTTCGCTTGTTACAATTGTTTTAATCGGCTCTTCTTTTGCAACATATTGTGCAGGAGCTGCTTTTGTAGCATAATTTCCAAAATATTTGTCAATCATTGGAACAGCCGTATCAAAATCGAAATCACCAATCAACATCACAGCCATATTGCTCGCTACATAATATTTATCGAAATAATTATGAATTGCAACCATTGATGGATTTTTTAAATGTTCTGAAGTTCCAATAGTTGTTTGTGTTCCGTAATGCGATTTTGGAAACAATGTTTCCATCATTTTATAAAAAACTAAACGTCCATCATTGTCTTGTGAACGATTAAATTCTTCGTAAACGGCTTCTAATTCAGTATGAAAAAGACGTAAAGTTAATTCACTAAAGCGCTCAGATTCTACTGTTAACCATTTCTCTAATTCATTATTCGGAATATTATTATGATAAATTGTTTCTTCTAAAGATGTATGTGCATTAGTTCCTGATGCTCCCAAAGATGAAATTAATTTATCGTATTCGTTTGCCACAGCATATTTGGATGCTTCTTGCGAAACTTGATCAATTTTTTTATAGATTTCTACTTTTTTTGCAGGATCTTTTTCTGCTTTGTGCTGTTCGTATAAATCTGAAATTTGTTGGATCAAAGGTTTTTCAACAGCCCAATTTTGTGTTCCAATTTTAGAAGTTCCTTTAAAAACCATATGCTCTAAGTAGTGAGCCAAACCAGTATTGTCTTCTGGATCGTTGTTAGAACCTGTTTTTACAGCTATATGAGTTTGGATTCTTGGTTCGTCTTTTATTTGAGCCAAATAGATTTTCAAACCATTTTTTAGCGTATAAATTCTTGTATTCGAAGGATCATTTTCTACCATTTCGTAGGTATATCCTTTATTGTCAGTTTTTTTCACTGTTTTTAATTGTGCGTGAGTAAATACAGAACCAAAAATGATTCCGCAGATCAAAATAGATTTCCTCATGTATTAATTTTTTAAGTTGCTTAAAAGTAACACATTAAAACGAATAAGAGAAAACTATTTTCGATATAGAGTTATTTCGTTAATCTAAAACCAATCATTGTAAAGATTAATCCAATGAGTACACTTGAAAAAATATAAATAATTGGTGTGATATAATTTTGTTGTTGAATTAAGTTGAAATTTTCATACGAAAAACTAGAAAATGTGGTAAAACCTCCACAAAATCCTGTTATCAGTAAAAAATTGAAATAGGTATTTCCTAAACCATTTTTGATTGAATATCCATATAAAGCGCCAATCAAAAAACAACCGATAACATTTGTCAGAAACGTAGCAAATGGAAAAGGTTGTGAATAATATTTTCCGATTCCGTACGAAATTAAAAATCTTGCAACACTACCAAAAGCGCCACCTAAACCAACAAATAGTATAGATTTTAAGAGATTCATTAAATTCTGTTAACAATTTTAATCAAAGCTAAAAATAGTAAAATGATGAATGAAATAATTCCTAAAAAGAATAAACCTAATCCAAAATAAACAATTGTAATTGTTCCAATATTCCAACCGATTAAGTTGATTGAATAACCAATCAAAATCAGTACTACTGAAATCAATAAAAATTTGAAATTATTTACTTTTTTTAGATTCATCATTTATAAAGAAGCGAAGCTGAAACAAGTTCAGCTTGACATCCGTATTTTATTTTGAGTATTAAATATAAAACTATTTTTCGATAAAATTCTTCACAGCAATTGCAACTTTTGCTCCGTCCATTGCGGCAGAAATAATTCCACCAGCGTAACCAGCTCCTTCAGCGCAAGGAAATAAACCAGCAACTTGCGTATGTTCTAACGTTTCTTCATTTCTTGGAATACGAACAGGCGAAGAAGTTCTGGATTCTGTTGCGACAATATTTGCGTTTTCAGTATAGTAACCATTCATTTTTTTACCAAATGTTTGGAAACCTAATTTTAAAGATTGATGAACTTCTTTTGGTAAAACTTCGCTCAATAAACCTGATGTTAAACCTGGTAAATAAGAACAATCGTTTAATGAATTGGATAATTTCCCTGAAACAAAATCAGTCATTCGTTGTGCGGGAGCTTTTAATTTACCTTCACCAACTTGCCACGCTTTTTGCTCGACCATTTGTTGAAACTTCATTCCACCCAAAGGTCCAGTAAAACCATATTTAGCAAAATCTTTTTCATCAACTGTTACAACCATTCCCGAGTTTGCAAAGAATCCGTCACGTTTAGAAGGTGACCAACCATTTACTACCAATTCTCCTTCGTCTGTAGATGCGGGCGCGATAATTCCACCGGGACACATACAAAAAGAGAAAACGCCGCGACCTGCTTCTTGAGAAACTAATGAATACGAGGCTGGCGGAAGAAATTCGTTGCGTTCTGTTCCGATTGGACAATGGTATTGAGCAGAATCAATCAAACTTTGGTGATGTTCTACACGAACGCCTAATGCAAAAGGTTTTGCTTCGATTAAAACTTTCTTTTCATCTAACATTCTGAAAATATCACGAGCCGAATGTCCCGTTGCTAAGATCAAAGAAGAAGTTTTAATTTTTTTATCATGATTAATTTCAATTCCTTTGATTTGATTATTCTCGATGATAATATCCGTTAGTTTTGTATCAAACCAAACTTCACCACCACATTCGATAATTGCTTCGCGCATGTTGGCGATAATCCCAGGTAACTTATTTGTTCCGATATGTGGATGCGCTTCTTGTAAAATACGCTCTGTTGCACCGAAATGGACAAACCATTGCAATGATTTCAGAATGTTTCCACGTTTTGTAGAACGCGTATATAATTTTCCGTCCGAATAAGTTCCAGCGCCACCTTCGCCATAACAATAGTTTGATTCAGGATTTACTTTTCCTTCTTTATTCATTGCTGCTAAATCACGACGACGATCACGAACATTTTTACCACGCTCGATGATAATTGGTTTTAGACCTTGTTCTATTAATTCTAACGCAGCAAATAATCCAGCAGGACCAGCACCAGCAATATAAACTTCGTGTTTGTTTTCTACATTTTGAAGATTTGGATGAAACTCGAAAGCATCAGAGAATTCTTCATTTACAAAAACATTGACTTGTAATTGGGAAATAATATTTCGGCTTCGTGCATCTAAAGAGCGACGAATAATTTGGTAAGCATTGATATTCTCTGGTTTTGTTTTAACAGCAGATGCTAAACGTTGTTTCAGAAGTTTCTCGTTTGCAGCTTCTGTAGGAGATATGCGTATTGTTACATTTTGAGGCATATTTATTGACTAAAAATTAGACTGCAAAAGTACATCAAACCATTTGAAATATTCGTTTTTAAACAAAAAAAGCTGTCTCATAAGACAGCTTTTCATTATTATATAAATTAAGATTATAATCCTAATTTTTTCAACGTTTGTTTTTGAACTCCGTTTTTATGAACTAAAATATTTGTTGTTTTGTACTGAACAAAAGCTTTTGTTACATAAAGATATCCTTCGTAATCGTTAGTTAAACCCCAAGAGTTTTTCACGATGTAGTAATCTTTTCCGTTTTGATCTTTTGCAATACCAACAATGTGCATTCCGTGGTCATCAGTCGTTTGGTAATCATCAAAAGCAGCTTGACGCATATCTTCTGTAATTACTTTTTCTGGTTTTGGACCTTTGAACATATCTGCTTTTTGTTGCGCATTCATATCTGCAAAATCAACTTCTGGTACATACGCCACACCATTTTTCCAGCTAAATCCTTTTTCAGAAACGTCTGTTGCCCAAGCAACTGTAAATCCGTTTTTCAAAGCATAATCAATGTTATCAGTCATCTCTGTCATCGGAACATTGTAGAAAGATTCGTACGCCCAGTTATCAGGAATCGCTAATACAAACGGTTTGTAATAGTCGTGATCTTTAAAAGATGTAATCGCAACATAATCGTTTGGATTAATTCCTACCACTTGATCAGCAAATGTACGTGGTGTGTATTTTTTTCCGTTGTATGTGAATTCTTTTGGATATTCTCCTAAATAGCTATCCAAAACAGCTGTATAGGCTTTCTCCCAGTTTGGTGTTAATTTACCATTTGGATTTGCAACAACCGCTTTCAAAACTCCTTCTTGAATTGCAGCCATTTCACCAAATTGATTTGTTTTTGTTCCGTAATTCAAACCTGTGTAAGTTTCAGTTGGAACAGCTCCGTATTTTTTGATTGTATTCAAAACATCATAGAAAGAACCTCCGTCACCTAAAGTTGTTGCACCGTGCATGCGAACATATTGTTTTCCTTTCTCAACATATGTATTTCTCGCATTGAAAATTGGAGACAATTGAATAGGTTGTTTTCCCATTCTTAACATTTCTGATTCGAAGAAAGAATTTCCTGAATATGACCAACAAGTTCCTGATGAACCTTGGTTTTCTACTGGAGTTTTAGCTAAATTGATAACGTCAGTAAATTTGAAAGCTTCTTTACTATTTTCACTAACATTTTTGTTCAAAGAATTAACTAAATTGTCTTGTGCAGACGCCAATTGAGCTGAAGCTAAAAATAAAGCTGAAGCTAAAACTGGATAAAAAATTTTACGCATTTTTAAATTTATTTTGTGTGAGTATTTTATAAGTAGCTAATTTCACGAAAATGTTAACAATAAACCTATAAAAATTTAAAGTTTTTTTAATAAAACTTCTTAGTAATCATTTACACAATACATTTGGTAAGCTAAAACAGACTTGTTTGCAATAAAATGAGTCCTCGGGTAAGGTAAAACAGACTTGTTTGTGATCAACCGAGTCCTTGGGAAAGGTAAAACAACCTTGTTTGTAATCAAATCTTCTTTACGGACATTGCAAACAGACTTGTTTATAATAAACTTAGTCCGCGGGTAAGATAAAACAGGCTTGTTTGTAATAAAAGTTTCTTTACGAACATTACAAACAAATGTGATTGAGATAAATGTAAGTTAACATTTATTACAAACGAACATGTTTTAGATAAATGTAATGTCACATTTATTACAAATGAACTCGTTTTAGATATTAGTAATTAATAGAATTAAAAATAATTAATTAATTTTTTCTAATTCACATCTATATTTATTGTTATCAATCATTTTTATAAATATAAGTTCTTGTCTTTGATTATATTTCAAATCATAAGTAATAGATGCTATATAATTCTCACTATGATGTAAATCTAAGTGTAATCTTCCCCTTGTT